>JAPKCA010000136.1 GCA_028823145.1 Flavobacteriales bacterium | reverse complement strand
CATACCAACAGGCTCAACCAACAAGGTGTATTCTGTAGGGGCTCCGTCAAAATCGGTCACCATGGGCGACGAACTGCTTGGATTGTCCAAATACAAAGGAGGGTCCCAAGTCCATAAGTAGCCACATTCGACTTGACCTCCGCACGAAGCGCACCAAACAGATTCTGGGAACGTGCCGGTGCTACAAGAGTTGAAACCATCCGAAGAATACACCACAGTCAAACAACCATCTGGATTGGTCGCCGTGTAAGTCAAGCCGTCCAAAACACCGTCAGCTGTTCCTAAAACAGGAGCAGCGTCTGAATCACCATCGTAAATCGTAACCAAATCCCAAAATGCCTCGACTTGACCTTGGCTGAAATCAATGGTCATCATGGTTCCATCTCCAGGGACATCAGGGCAGTATGAAAATACGTCATAGGCATTCGCGCCATAACAATGAACCGTCGTGCCTTCCGAGTTGGAGCATGGGGAGTCTACGCTCCCAACGAAAGCACCTTGCAACTGAACCGGGTCCTGGCAAAAAATCACATCTTCCCCGGCCGTAACTGAATTCCCAAGGCCCGGAATAACCTCAATATTCACAATGGTATCCCAAGTGCAGCTGAAGTTGTTACTTACAGTGTATGTGAATTCATAATCTCCGGGCTCATCGAATAACACATCGACAAAATCGCCAGGTTCATCAATGTCCACCACTCCGTACGTATCCGAAGTGACCTGCCAATAGCTGCTGTCCATCCCCGCTCCGATGGTTGGAGTGAATGTCGTTACACCTGGCACAATCAAGGGATTGAAGTCAATCCCCCATTCAAAGAGGAATCCGTTGTCCGCTCCCCATTGATCCAAAACATTGAACGTCCAAATTCCATTTAAAGGACAGCCTTCCAAATCACAGATATCACCGCATGTCCCATATTCCCCTCCTAAAATAGTATTGCCCTCTACATTGGGGTTGTCAGCAGCGTCTAAAACATATTCTCCATCCGTTGTGAAGTTGTACCAGTAGCCAATTCCAGGGTTGGGTGTGACGCCATCAAAATCGTCCGGTTCACCGAGATAATACCCGTTCAAATCGTTCCCGTTACTGCATGGATCTGAACCGGCATTGTTGTTATCCATAATCATCACTTCCGTTCCGTCTGGACAAGCCACCCAGATGGAAAGGTCCCCAGCGAAAGAGTGCTCCATGAGCATGTTGATGCTTAAAATATCCTCGCAGTCCTCCAATACCTGGCCGTCGTCAAAGAAATCAATGAATAATTCCGAACTAAACACAACACCCGTCGCATCCGGTATTGGTAGTTCTTCGGAAACCGCCAACGGTGGCAACGCTGTCCAGGTAATGCTCTGGACCGGATTGCCGTCCAACCATCCTGGCGACCCGGTGCACAACGGCGAAGTAAATTCCGCGTTGAAGATGGGAATGGTACTGACCAACACTTGGTACACGTCGAGATTCACACTGGTGCAATTGTTCTCATCCGAAACAACAAGCGTCACCAGGTACTCACCCGGTTCATCGTACGAGTGATCCGCCAAAGGTGTGGATGTGGAATCGACCAATCCGTCACCCCAATTCCAAATCCAATATTCCAGTGGCACTCCATCACCCGATGCACTCGCACCATCGAAGAACAACTCCTGACCGGGGCATACACCTACGCTTGGCTGTGATGGTTCAAAAGGATCAGGGTCTGTCATTTCGTAGGCAGAAGTTGGATAGGTACAAGGTGTCACACATGCGATCTCCCCGAGCCAACCAATCTCTCCAGCTGTTGCACCATTGTTCACATTGAACACAAAAGTCAAACAACCCGTTGGATTATTTATCGAGCCCGTAAACGAAACCCCCACGAGGCTGTTATTGGTCCCAGCCCCCACCATTTCTGCACCCGTATTGTCTCCATCATAAACATACAGTACATCGTTGTTGTTGGGGTTTGCATTGGTTTGCAATTCAAAAGCAAGAAAAACAACTGAAACCGCATCTCCTGGATTGTCAGGACAAATAGTAATGGAGTAGTCATTGTCGGTGTAAGGCCCTCCAAATTGGTCGCCAATGTCTCCATCATCGAAAAAATATCCTCCACAAGCGGTTACTGTTCCTCCAGTCGATATTAGAATGTCATCTTGGGCGTCCAAATTCCCACAGAATAAAACGGTCAACACAATCAAGTTGAATATTCTGAACGACTTAATGGCATTCATTGTAGGAAATTTCAAGGTCTCCATTGGGATGATCTAGATAAAAATTGCACGTAAAACCGGCATACAGTTCGGAATCAATGTAAGAACGCTTGAGGAAGTATTTGGTTGCACCGATTGAATGATATCAACGAGTGAGCATGCATTGTCAAACTTCTGGCTTTCAAGCCCAAGAAATTTAGCTTTCTATCCTCACTTGATCCGCAAAAAAGCGTTTCGTGCCATCCGGCAACGTTTGCTCCAAACTCCAATTATACAGTGCCCCAGCTCTAGCCGTTCCACCGTTCCGAAGTACTCCTTTCCAAGGGTTCGTAACCGAGCGACTTTCAAATTCTAAAGAGCCATCCTCATTTCGAATGGACAAAATCCAAGGAGCGAAATCGCTATTCGCTGCATTCGGCAAGAATGTATCATAACGACCATCCCCATCCGGTGAGAACATCGCAGGAGCGCCTGCATCATTCCGGTCCCCAAATTCAATTACGCCAATCGCGACATCTTGACAACCATAGGAATTGCTCACGACCAAATTGATCGGGTACATCCCCTTTTTATCCAATAATGCAACCGAACCATGAACGCTAACGTCCCCCACAATCCATCTTGAACTGCTAGCTTTTTCTGTTTCATCCAATAAAAGAACTTCAACTCCATGACCAGATCCTTCTGGGTCAAACATCCAATCCATTTTCGCCTCCGGCTTGGGACGAACAACAATCATATCTTCCACCGACTTCGTCCGGATGATCCCATTGTCATGTGAACGAACGGATACCGTGATGTCATAAACTCCAGCATTCTCAAAAAAGTGAGATGGAGAAGGATCTTGAGAAAATGACCCATCCCCAAAATTCCAAAGGATCGAACCATTGAATACAAAATCAGCTAGTGCAAACTCCACCTCCGTTCCCGCACATGCTTCTTGAACAGAACTTCGCATGGCTACTTCCATTTTCTCCAAGACCACATCGTCAGGGTCTGAGGATTCCACATGTTCCGTTGTGGCCTTTGCAGCCATTGGGACTGTTGACAATTCCCTGTCAATCCTATCGGACTCCAGCCCATTAAGTTTCACCACATTCGTTGTGCGAGCCACCGATCCAGGATGTGTGAAACCATTCTGTTCCCGCTCCAAGAGAGCTTCAGAATTCATTTTAACAGCACCCAGCTCATTCAGCTCCTCGCTTCCTTCAGTATTCCACTCCGAGGAAATATTCATCACCCCATGCTCATCGTCTTCTTGATGCGTCTGGTTTACCAATGATGAATTCTCTTCAGTGGTCTCTACGATTACCGGGTAAACCATCCAAAACGCCAAACCAGCCGCGACGGCTGTTGCCCCAATTGCAAAACGTTGGGCAACACGGATGCGACGAATCATCTGATCCTGCGCAGCCAAAGAACCTTGGTTCAATCTCTGCTCCAAAGCTCCCCAATTGCCTTCAACAGCTGGTTCAAAGCCATCAAACACATCCTTCAAACGATTATCGATATTCAACTTACCCATCACTTTCAACTCTTAAATACACCCGTTTCCAACAACACTTTTCGAAGATTACGCCTTGCTTTGGCTAAATTCGATTTTGAAGTCCCCACTGTAATACCCAATTGATCTGCGATCTCTTGGTGCCTCATATTCTCAAAAACATACAGATTAAATACGGCACGATAAACAGGCGTTAAGCGCTCCATAGCGCGAAGAACATCCTGCACGGTGAATGACATTTCCATATCATCCTCATCGGTTTCCACATCATCTGCCAACTCCTCCACTGAAGCGTCTTCAACAAGAATCCATCCCGTTGCTTTGCT
>JAPKCA010000039.1 GCA_028823145.1 Flavobacteriales bacterium | reverse complement strand
GAGACACCTCCTTCTCTTCGATCTCAATTCCGTAGCGATTCGCCAATTGCTTGATCGCTTCCGGAAAAGAAAGTTTCTCCAATTCCATCAAAAAATTCACCACGCTTCCTCCCTTCCCGCTAGAAAAACATTTAAAAATCCCCTTTTCCGGCAAAACATAGAAGGAAGGTGTCTTCTCGTTGGTGAACGGACTCAATCCTCGAAATGAACTCCCAGATTTCTTTAGCTCCACGTAGTCACTCACCACGTCTTCAATGACGGCAGTTTGGATGACAAGGTCGACGGTTTGCGGAGGGATCATGGTCTAAGACAAGTGGTCATCAAATATAAGGATTGCTCCATCACGGACATCGATTGATGGCCACACAATAAAATAGGGCAAGTTTGTCTTGAATTTGTTAATGCTTGTTGAAGTTCGCTCTCTCCCTTTCAAAGGCCAATGACCTCATGTTACCTTTGCCTATTATAGAACGAAATGGCACGCTCAAAGAAACACTCCATTCCGTGGTTCGTTTTGGCGATGATTTTGGCAATCATCACCATGAGCACCATTCAGGTCATTTGGCTTCGGTCATCTGTTCAAATGAAGCAGCAAATTTTTGATGACAATGTTTACCACAGCCTCAGTCAGATTTCGGAGTTAACAACTCGGCCAACTACGGATATTCTCCAACTCGAACTCGAGGCCATTGCCGCACAACAACAGTCCAATTCTCAGCAGCAACGGCTGATCAAATCGCGTCCCTCATTGGGATTGGGGCTCGAAGAAGAAGAAAAGCGCATGCTTCGTCGCATTGACGCTCTTGGATTGGATAGCTTGATTCGCTTAAGTCTGATTCAACATGGCATTCGCGCCCCCTTTGTGTTAGGGGTTTTTGACCGTTACGGCCAGCCCGTACGGCTCAATGAAAAGGATGAGTCTTCTCGTGAAGCTTTGGAAGCGACGTCTTACAAAGCATCCGTTCAATCCCTGAGTATTCGCTTGCATTTCCCAAAACTCGACGGGTACTTAATGTATAGTCTGATAGGACAATTCACCCTCACTGGGTTGATGTTGGCCATCATTGCTTGGGGCTTTTTCAGCGCGGTCGTTGGCGCCAAACGCAACAAGCGAATTGACCGAATTCGTCGGGATTTAATGAATAATTTGACGCATGAGTTGAAAACCCCCATCAGCACCATTGGCCTAGCTTCAGAAGCCCTCGAAGATCCCGATATGAGGAAAGACGAAGAAGGGTACAAGCATTACGTTGGATTGATCAAAGAAGAGAACAAGCGGTTGGGTGTTTTGGTGGAAAACGTGCTGCAAGCCAGTTTAGCAGATTCAGGAAATATGCAGTTATTTCGGCAACCTGTCAATGCCCACGACCTCATCAAGGAGGTTTTGCGCAATCTCGCAATCCAAATTCGCAAAAGAGGCGGCAAAGTAGAGTTGGAGTTGAATGCCATCGACCCAATCATTGATGCTGATCGAATTCACTTTACGAATGTCATTTTCAATTTGATTGACAATGCGCTGAAGTATGCTTCTCATGATCCTGTTTTGTCTATTTCAACCCGCCAAGCAACAGATGGCTTGGAATTGCGTTTTAAAGACAACGGCATTGGAATCGCCAAAGAACATTTAGGCAAGGTCTTTGATAGACTGTACCGTGTCCCAACCGGAAACGTTCATGACGTAAAAGGATTTGGCTTGGGCCTCAGTTACGTGAAAACCGTCATTGAGCGCCATCAAGGTCAAATCAAAGTCGAGAGCGAACCGGGAAAGGGCAGCACTTTCATTTTGAATTTGCCTAAAATGGCACCTAGCACAGACCGACAATCGAAAATGACCTCAGCATGAGCAACAAAACGAACTCTTCTATCCTTCTCTGCGAAGATGACCCCAATCTCGGGCGTCTTCTATCGGACTACCTCCAGGCCAAGGGATTTGAAACCACATGGGCAAAAGACGGGGTCGAAGGTCTCAAGGAATTTCATCGCGCGTCATTTGATTTCGTGATTTTAGATGTCATGATGCCCCGCAAAGACGGGTTTCAGGTCGCTGAGGAGATTCGTCGTGAGAGTCGGCATTTGCCCATCTTATTCTTAACGGCCCGCTCCACCAATGAAGATACGTTGGAGGGCTTCAAGGTGGGGGCGGATGACTACATGACGAAGCCATTTAGCATGGAGGAACTGTTGTTGCGAATTCAAGCCATCATGCGTCGTTCTGCAGCACTGCCAGAAGACGACGAAACCGTGGGAGAGATTCCCATCGGGTCATTCTCATTCGAATACAACACTCAGATGTTGCGAAGAAATGGTGAAGAGCAACGATTGACCACCAAAGAAAACGAACTCCTATTCCTTCTTTCGAAGCACAAAAACAGCTTGTTGGAGCGAACCTTTGCGCTGAAGAGTATCTGGGGAGATCCAAATTACTTCAATGGCCGATCCATGGATGTGTACATCGCGAAATTACGTCGCCACCTCAAGCCAGATGAAGGCATTCAAATCATCAACGTCCACGGAAAAGGCTTCAAAATGATTTGCCCCGAATAAGCCTCCAGCAGATTATTGGCACGGTTTTGGAACTTTTGAATAGAATTCCAAAACACCTTTGTTATGAAAGCCCGTTCCAAATCACCCCGTTTTTTACATCTCGGATTTATCGCTTCCCTCGCCCTTGTTTTGGCTGCATTTGAATGGACTGCTACCGAGTGGGCAGAGCCTGTGGGATGGGGCTACAACGCCACATCCCTTCTCGAAATGGAATGGGCTCCCGTTTCTGCTCCCCTCAAGCCAACTCCTCCACCTCCCATTCGGGTCACCCCCATTATCACTCCCGATCCAGCCCCGCCACCGGGACCAACTCCCGATCCCAACCCCGATCCTTTGCTCGGGAAAATCTATGATTTTGGACCGTATGAAGAAGGGCCGATTGGAGAAGAGGGAGAAATTGAAACGGTACTTATTGCCGAACATATGCCTCGATTTGAGGATTGCACGGATGTATTGGATCCCGACGCGGAAAGACAGTGTACTGAAGCAGCTATGATTCGTTGCATTCAATCATGCGCCATATTTCCCCGCCATCTGGTTGATGCGGGCATTGGAGGTGTAGTTTACTTGCAATTCAACGTCAACGAATATGGCCACATCCAAGATCCTATGGTGCTCAAAAGTGCGCATCCAACCCTCGATCGTTCAGCACTCCAAGCCTTGGGCTGCATTCCCCCAATGATTGCCGGAACACAGCAGGGAAGACCTGTTCGAGTGACATACACGATTCCCGTTAGATTTACCGCTCGTTGATTAGGAAATAACGAACACAAAAACCATTGTGTTTACGAAGGGTCTTCCCTACCTTTGCACGCCCATTAAAACACTGCTAAAGTGTCTGATATGCTTAAAATACTCGCCGGTTCAACTTCTCAGCCTTTTGGTGAAATGGTTGCTCAGTTATTGGGCACCAGTCTTGTTCCTGTTAAAACCACTCGATTCAGTGACGGTGAGTTTACGGTGAGCATTGAAGAAACCATCCGGGGTCAAGAAGTTGCAATCGTTCAATCCACCTATCCTCCCACGGATAACCTGATGGAGCTTTTGTTGCTGATTGACGCAGCGAAACGAGCCAGTGCCAAGCGCATCATAGCCGTGATGCCGTACTTTGGTTTCGCTCGTCAAGACCGGAAGGATAAGCCCCGTGTTGCTATTGGAGCAAAGCTTGTAGCCAACTTGTTGACGGCAGCGGGCATTGATCGCCTAATAACGATGGATTTGCATGCCGACCAAATCCAAGGCTTTTTCGAAATTCCCGTGGACCATTTGTATGCAAGTTCCATTTTCATCCCCTACTTAAAGACCTTGGACCGGGAGAATTTATGCATCGCCACGCCAGATACCGGAGGAACCAAACGTGCCAATTCGTACGCGAAAACGCTAGGAGTCGATATGGCAATTTGCTATAAGCAGCGAAAGGTGGCCAACGAAATTGATAGCATGACCGTCATCGGTGATGTAGAAGGCAAGGATGTAGTCCTAGTCGATGACATGTGTGATACTGCTGGGACATTGACAAAAGCTGCTGCTCTGATGATGGCTCACGGTGCGCGTTCTGTGCGAGCACTTTGCACGCATGCCGTATTGAGCGGGCCAGCATATGAGCGGATCGAACAAAGTGTTCTCACCGAACTTGTTGTGACAGATAGTATCCCATTGAACTCTGAAAAATCCGCAAGCAAAATCAAGGTCCTATCGGTCCATGATATGTTTGCACAAACGTTAACCTGTCTGATGGAAAATCGTTCCATCAGCTCCACTCTTCTTATTCATTAATTATGAAAACTGCATCATTGAGCGGCTCTTCACGTGAGAGCGTAGGAAAAAAAGATGCGATCCAATTGCGCAAAGACAGCCGGGTTCCCGGAGTTCTTTATGGCGGTGGTGAGCAAAAACACTTTTCGGTTTCCGAATTGGAAATCACAAAACTGATCGTCAATCCTGACGTGTTCCTGTTGAATTTTGAATTGGATGGAAAAGCCATCAACTGCCTCGTACAAGAGATCCAGTTCCATCCAGTAACGGATCGGATAATTCATATGGACTTGCTTCAAATCGTTGATGGCAAACCCATTCGTGTGGAATTGCCATTGCGCACGGAGGGAGTTGCTACCGGCGTCATCAATGGTGGCCGTATGCAAATGTTGTTTCGCCGTGTTCCCGTTCGTGGACTGGCAAGTGACCTTCCTGATGGGATTACAATCGACGTCAACGCGTTGGACATCGGCGACAACGCTCGAGTGAGCGATATAGAAGTTCCCAACTGTGAAGTCCTTTTGAGTGATTCCACACTTCTTGTGGCTGTTAGACGGACGCGTGCAGCTATGTCCGCTGAATCAGAAGAAGGCGAAGAAGAAGGCGAAGCAGCAACAGCAGCACCAGGAGCACCAGGAGCACCAGGAGCTGAAGGTGCCGCAACTTCTGAAGAAGCTGCGGGATAATTTCCTTGCATGGGCTACCTTGAGGGTCCATGAAGCCTGAAACGCATGAAATACCTCATCGTCGGTCTCGGTAATCCGGGTTCAGAATATGAGGAAACCCGACATAATGTGGGGTTTAAAGTGGTGGACGCCATCGCCCAAAAGCGAGAATCTTCTTTTGAAAGTTCTCGCTTGGGTGAGGTGTCCACCGTGCGTTTTAAAGGGCGAACCTTCATTCTTCTTAAACCGTCGACATTTATGAACCTCAGCGGAAAAGCTGTGCGTTATTGGATGGATGCCGAGAAGATTCCGCTCGAACGTGTTTTGGTAATTACCGACGATTTGGCACTTCCGTTCGGAACCTTGCGATTGCGTGGCAAAGGGAGTGGAGGGGGTCACAATGGCCTTGCCGACATCGAATCCATCCTCCAAACATCCGTGTATGCTCGGCTTCGATTCGGTATCGGTGCAGAATTTAGCACCGGTCAACAAGTGGACTACGTTCTAGGAAAATGGGGTGAATCCGAGCTCAATGCCTTGACTGAACGTCTTGGGAGATGTGAGGAACTCATCTACGGTTTTGCCACTGCAGGATTAGACCGAACCATGAATGCGTTTAATAACACGTAAGGAACTATTCGTACAAATGGTTGTTGCTAATGTAGTTCAGCACCGTGTCTGGCAATAAGTACCTGATGTCTTTGTGTTCTTGAATGACATGTCGCAGGTAGGTGGATGAAATACTAATCATGGGGGCGTCACACCAAATAACATGCGGGTGATCCGCGGGAATCTTCTTCTCCGAATCAATCACCTCGGAAACCATTCCTTCTAACTCCAATGATCTTCGAGGATAAACCAAGATCCGATGATGTTCCACCAATTCCCAATGATCCTTCCAGGTGTGCAATTGATGGAAATTGTCCTCTCCTATGATGATGCTGAACTCCCCTTTCGGATGGATGGACCTCAAATACCTCATGGTCGCAGCCGTGTAGTTCGGTAGAGGCAAATCGAATTCGACATCGCTCCCACTTAACTTCTCGTTTTCGGCCAAAGCCAAATGAACCATTTGTAGCCGGTGGTCCTGATCCATAAGATCTCCTGACTTCTTTTGAGGACTCCGGGGTGTAACCACCAGCCACACTTCATCCAAGTCCGTCTGAGTAGCCATGTGATTTGCAATCACCAGGTGACCCATATGAATCGGATTAAACGTGCCAAAATACAGGCCTATTTTTTTATGTGCTGTGGACGGAGGTTTCATCATTCAGGAATTCGAGGCCAACGTGGTGCCTTCATGATGAGCACGGATCCAATCCTGTGCTTGCCCACAGGCCGTTTTTAAGTCGTCATTGACAAGAATGCGGTCAAAATTAGGGCTTTGACCCCACTCCCAAGCCGCCTTTTTCATCCGTTCTGCTACTCGTTCAGGGCGATCTGTGCCTCTGCCTTCCAGCCGCTCCCGCAATACTTCCATCGAAGGTGTTTGAACAAAAATCGACAATGCCTGCTCCCCCAAAACCTCTCTCAATTTTAATCCCCCAACAACGTCTACATCAAAGAGCACAATTTTCCCGTCGGCCCATAATCGTTCCAATTCGGTTTTGAGTGTACCGTAAAATCTTCCCGGATAAACCTCCTCCCACTCCACCATTTCTTTTCGTTCGATATGGCCCTTAAAGGCGTCTACATCGATAAAGAAGTAGTCCTTTCCCTCCGCTTCCCGTCCTCGAGGTGAGCGCGTTGTTGCACTAATCGAAAAGCCCAAGGGCAATTTCGATTGTTCGAGCAAATTCCGCACAATCGTCGTTTTACCGGAGCCCGAAGGAGCTGAGAAAATCACCGCCTTTCCACTCATGACTCAAAGAACATTGAGCACTTGCTCCTTGATTTTTTCCAATTCATCCTTCATCTGCACCACAAATCGTTGAATTTCTGCATCGTTGGCCTTGCTCCCCAAGGTGTTGATTTCCCGGCCCATCTCTTGAGCAATGAAAGCCAATTTTTTTCCCTGTCCAAAATCCGTCTCGAGAATATCCATAAAGTACTGGCAATGTGCCTTTAACCGAACTCGTTCTTCAGAAACATCCATCTTCTCAATGTAAAACAACACCTCTTGCTCAAATCTATTTTCATCCAATCGACCCCTGTCTTTGATCTCGTCGAAGTTTGCCTGAATCCTGTCACGGACCCGCTCTATGCGCTCCGTCAATAGAGGATCCAATTTCGATTCCAACTCCAAAATCTGTTCAACACGTCCGAGCAAATCCATTTCCATGGTCTTTCCCTCTTGGATCCGGAATTCAAGAAATTGTGAGACAGCCTCCTCTACCAAGCGCCTGATTTGTTTCCACTCATCCTCATTTACCTCCTCACGGGATTGCTGCACGGTATCTGGAAGACGCATGGCGGTTCCCAGCAATAGGCCGTCTTTTTCATACCCCTTTTTATCTGCAAGCTTTTCCAAATGGGTCAAGTAATGCTCAATCAAAGGGATGTTCAGCTCCCTTTGATCAGTTGCATCTGCTTCATAATGCAAATTGATGTCACTCTTTCCTCGAACGATGGCCGAAGAGAGCAATTTTCTCAGCTCCATTTCCTTCTCTCTGAATGCCTGCGGCATCCGAACACTTAGGTCCAGCTGTTTGCCATTCAGTGAGCGCACTTCTGCAGTATAGCGCCTCGACCCGATGGTCGAAGCGGATTTTCCATAACCGGTCATGGAATGAATCATGAGGGGGATTTTCGGTAAAGATAAGCCCCCTTGACGAGCGTCCCTCGCATGTACCTTTGTACTCCATGAACCGCATCCAACAAATCCAAGCACCCGTAGCAAAGGATATGACCGAATTTCAAGGTCACTTTAAATCTGCTATGCGCACGGACGTCGCTTTGTTGGACACCATCATGCGTTACATTATCCGTCGTAAGGGGAAACAAATGCGGCCGTTGTTCGTGTTTTTGTGTGCCCGCCTGCATACAGAACAAAGCGAAAAGCCGTTGGGGCAACGCGCACATGTAGCCGCTGCCTTGATTGAATTGCTCCACACTGCCACACTCGTTCATGATGATGTTGTGGATGAAAGCCCCATGCGAAGGGGGTTTTTCTCCATCCAAGCCCTTTGGAAGAAAAAAGTGGCCGTGCTGGTGGGGGATTACTTGCTTTCCCGCGGCTTGCTCATGGCGGTAGAGCAGGAGGCTTTTGATTTACTGAAAATCACGTCTGAAGCCGTTCGTCAAATGAGTGAAGGCGAATTGCTTCAAATCGAAAAAGCGCGGAGATTGGATATCACGGAAGAAGTCTACTTCGATATCATTCGTCGAAAGACGGCTTCATTGATTGCTGCATGCTGCGCTTGTGGAACGGCGTCGGTCGGTGCGGATTCGCATGCCGTAGAACGCATGCGCACATTTGGAGAAATGGTCGGGCTTGCGTTTCAAATCAAGGATGACCTCTTGGACCTAGGGGACGGCGATCGCACGGGCAAACCAACCGGTGGTGACATCCGTGAACGAAAGATGACCCTCCCCTTGATTCACACCTTAGACCAAGCCTCCAAAAAGGAAAAAAGGAGACTCATCCGATTGGTCAAACACCATCACAACCAGCCCGAAGCGGTTGCAGAAGTCATGCGCTGCATCATCGAAGGGCCTGGCATGTCCTATGCGCGGGATCGAATGAAGTCATTGCGCGATGAGGCCGTGAAATTGCTGGAAGGCATCCCCAATCATGCCACAAAAGAAGCGTTGATTAATTTGGTCGACTATACCATTGAACGAAAGAAATAATCCGATGCGCTGGAACCACCCCGCTTTGTGTTGTTTGATCTGTGTGGGATTCCTCGCGCATTGTGAAACGCCGGTTCAGAAAAAGACGGTGGTTACAGCGCAATGGCCCGACGGAACAACTCATCGAGAAGTGGATGTCGCGGCCGGTGACAGCATCGCAGTTCGCATGTACCACGAAAACGGAAGTCTCGAAAAAACAGGCCATTACCAAAACGGATTAAAACACGATGCGTGGAGGTCTTTCTATCCGGATGGAACGCCATGGTCAGAGCACCATTATGAGAAGGGCATACAAATAGGAGACTACAAAACGTGGCATCCCAATGGGCAGCAATTTATCAGCGGATCCTATGACGACCAAGGCCAGCCCAATGGAGAATGGAGATTTCGGAGCGCCGAAGGTGAGTTGATGCGCCGTGTTATGGGGGATTCTTTGCGGTAATTCCCTTGTCGCTATCCACATGAGGTCGTGAAAATCAGACAAAACATTGCCTGAAGCCCTTGCCAGATGAGACTACTTTTGACATTGCCCGTCTTTCAAACGAGCAAGAGTCCCCACGATGACTGAAAAACAATTTCCGTTTATGCCCCGCGCAATTCCCGCCATAATCGCTTGGATGATTGTTTGGATATTACTCGGGCTCGCTTTTTCCGCAAATGCTCAAAGTTTAAAACCCTTGAGCAGTGAGGTTTACTTGGAAAAATGGAAGGATGAAGCCGTTTATCAAATGGCCATCCACAAAATTCCCGCTAGCATCACGCTGGCGCAAGGCATTTTAGAAAGTGGCAACGGCAATAGCACACTTGCCGCCAAATCCAACAACCACTTCGGCATCAAATGCCATGGAGACTGGACAGGGAAAACAGTCAAACACGACGACGATAAACGGGGTGAGTGTTTTAGGGCATACCCCGATGCTGCACAGAGTTTTGAAGATCACAGCGTCTTCTTGAAAAAGGCCCGCTACATCCAATTGTTCGAATTGGAAATGACAGACTACAAAGGCTGGGCGAAAGGTTTGAAAAAGTGTGGATATGCCACCAATTCAAAATACGCGTACCTGTTGATCGATCTGATTGAACGCTATGATTTAACGCAATACGACGAAGAGGGTCTTAAGCTCATCGCGGAGCGCGAAGCTTTTGCCACCCATTCGCAGCAAATTGATGAGCGCCAAATAGCTCTGAACCCGAAAAAGTCCGTGACGTTGCATGGAAATCGGGCTATGCAGATCAGTGATAATCACATTCAGTATACCCTTGCTCTAGCAGGTGACTCCTACGATGACCTTGCGCGTGTGCTCGATATGATGCCTTGGCAACTTTATCGCTACAATGAAATTGATCGCATCAAAGATTCACCGTACCAACCCGGAGCCGGGGAGGTCATCTATTTGCAGCCCAAGCGAAACCGTGGAACTGAAGACTGGCTTCAGTTGAAGGAAGGCGAAACCCTGTGGGAAGCATCCCAAAGAAGCGGGGTTTCAGTCAAGTCGTTGATTCGGAAAAATCGATTGTCACCCAAGAATCCTCTTCCGAGTGGCGGGAAAATCTCCTTGAAATGGAAAGTCACCGAAACCGGACAGTTGCCAGGTTGGGCTCGCACACTTTTTAAGGCATCCCGTTAGCAACACTCTTGCGTTGTCTCGGCACAAATCCAGCTCATCTTTTTTAGAAAGGAGGTGTCCGTCCTAACTTAGCGCGTGCACGCGCGGTGGCCAAGTTGGTGACCTCGTAGAAGCACACACACGTCATGCCATTCTACCACCATCTCGGAAACTTCCCCTCCAAGCGTCATACCCAGTTTCGAAAGGACGATGGAACACTGCACTACGAGCAACTTTTTGGAACCATTGGTTTTGTAGGAATGAGCTCCTTGCTCTACCATTTGCACCGACCGACCATGGTCAAACGGGTGGGGAAGTCCGAAGACATTCGTCCCATCGCTGCTGTCGAAAACAACTTATTGAGTCGGAAGTTGGAAGGATTCAAGGTGGCTCCCCACTCCGAATACCTGAAAAGCCGTGTCCCTGTGCTGTTCAACAACGATGTGACCATCCTTTTGGCCGCACCAACGGCTAGCATGCCCAATGATGCGTTCTATAAAAATGCCGACGGCGACGAAGTCGTGTTTGTCCATGAAGGATCCGGTGTCTTGCACACCATGTTGGGGCAAATCCCTTTTAAATCAGGAGATTACCTCGTCATTCCTCGCGGAATCATCCACCGATTCGCTTTTGACGACGCTCAAAACCGACTCTTCATTACGGAGTCGGGTCATCCCGTTTATTCACCGAAACGCTACCGCAATCATTTCGGACAATTGCTAGAGCACAGTCCATACTGTGAACGTGATCTTCGACCTCCACTTAAACTCGAAACCCATGATACGTTGGGGGAATTCACCATCCGCATCAAAAAGCAAGGCCAGCTGCATGATTATGTGTACGCTTCGCACCCCTTTGACGTGGTCGGTTGGGATGGATACCATTTTCCTTATGCCCTCTCCATTCATGATTTCGAGCCCATCACGGGCCGAATTCACCAGCCTCCTCCCGTTCACCAGACCTTTGAGACTGACGCCTTTGTGATTTGCAGCTTTGTGCCCCGTTTGTACGATTACCATCCGCAATCCATCCCAGCGCCATACAACCATTCGAACATTGACTCCGACGAAGTGCTCTATTACGTTGAAGGCGATTTCATGAGCCGCACGGGCATCGATCGCGGAAATATTTCGTTGCATCCTGCGGGCATTCCGCACGGTCCGCATCCAGGCACCTACGAAGGCAGTATTGGGAAGAAAAGCACCGAAGAGTTGGCCGTGATGGTGGACACCTTTCGTCCGCTCCAAGTGACCGCTCAGGCCTTGGCTATTGAACACCCTGATTACCATTCATCCTGGCTCGAACCAGGAATGAACCCTAAGCATTGAACCCATGAACGGATCCTCATCTTCACCTCAATTGGAAAAAGTCAATCCCGAAGCGGAAGATTTCTTGCCTTTGCTCGGTACGGACCACATTGAATTGTATTGCGGCAACGCCAAGCAAAGTGCTTATTACTACATCGCGGCATGGGGCTTTAAACCCCTGGCTTATTGTGGCTTGGAAACGGGCGTTCGGGATCGGGTGTCATATGTCGTTCAGCAAGAAAAAATCACCTTGGTTCTGACTTCTCCACTTATCCCCGATGGACCGATCAATGATCATATCAACCGGCACGGTGACGGCGTTAAATCAATTGCGTTGTGGGTAGATAACGCAAGCAAAAGCTGGGAAGAGACGACGAGTCGCGGAGCCGTAAGTGTCATGGCTCCCGCAACAAGAGAAGACAAGGATGGGTCCGTTGTTTTGAGCGGAATCGAAACGTACGGGGACACCGTCCACACGTTTGTTGAACGAAAAAATTATCAAGGGGTATTTCTTCCGGGATACGGCCCCTGGAATCCCTCGCAACCGATTAAACCGCTCGGGCTGCGTTATGTGGACCACATGGTAGGCAACGTCGGTTGGGGCGAAATGAATACGTGGACCGATTTCTACGCTCGAGTTATGGGGTTTGCACAACTCATTTCATTCGACGACAAAGATATTTCCACGGAATTCACCGCCTTGATGTCCAAGGTCATGTCCAACGGCAACGGGCGGATAAAATTTCCGATCAACGAACCCGCTGAAGGAAGAAAAAAATCCCAGATCGAAGAATACATCGATTTTTACCAAGGTCCAGGGGTGCAACATATTGCGTTAGCTACCTCCAACATCATTGAAACGGTTACAGAGCTGAGAAACCGAGGTATTGAATTTTTGCAAGTCCCCGCCACGTACTACGACACGGTGCTCGATCGAGTTGGACATATTGATGAAGACTTGGATCCCTTGCGAGAATTGGGCATCCTCATCGACCGAGACGACGAGGGGTATTTGCTGCAGATTTTCACCAAGCCTGTTGTCGATCGACCAACCATGTTTTTTGAAATTATCCAACGAAAAGGCGCCAAGTCCTTCGGTAAAGGAAATTTCAAAGCATTGTTCGAGGCCATAGAGAGGGAGCAAGAAACCCGGGGAACTCTCTGATTTTGGAAAATTCGGCGCCGCGACCCCTTCTAAAGATTCGCAACTTATCGGTTGCATTCCACAACGCCGAACCGGTGACCCATCAGGTTTCTTTTGACCTCTTTGCTGGAAAAACAACGGCGCTCGTCGGAGAAAGTGGTTCCGGAAAAAGTGTGACCTCTGCAGCCATCATGGGCCTCCTTCCTCCAAGCGGCCAGGTCATCAGCGGAACGGTCACACACATGCCTTCGGGGAGTCATTGGGTTAACCCTTCCCAACCTCTTGGGGCACCAAGAGGGAAAGGGCTGAGCATGGTGTTTCAAGACCCCATGTCTTCCCTCAACCCATCCATGCGTGTCGGCTGGCAAGTCGCCGAAGTGCTGATCGTCCATGAAGGCCTATCTGGTAACAAGGCGAGATTGGAAGTGGAGAAATTATTGAACGAAGTGGAATTGCCAGAGCCAAAGCTCACGTTCGATAAATACCCGCACGAACTCAGCGGAGGACAGAAACAACGCATCATGTTGGCCTTGGCCTTGGCGGCAAAGCCAGAAATCCTGATTGCCGACGAACCAACTACGGCCCTGGATGTGACCGTTCAGCAATCCATTCTCGATCTGCTCCTCCAATTGCAGAAAAAACGCGGACTTTCGATCCTGTTTATTACCCACGATTTAGACGTAGTCCGAGATATTGCCGACGACGTAGTGGTGCTCAAAAATGGCCGTGTGGTGGAAATGGGTCCGGTGGCTAACGTGCTCTTGCAGCCCCAACACGAATACACCCAGGCCTTGCTATCGATTCGAAATCGCAATCCGCATCAAGAGGTCATCCCGCCCACCCATTCCATGGTCATCGCAAAAGGCATTTGGAAGTCCTTTCCGACAAAACGGAATATCTGGGGAAAAACCATTGCGCAGTTTGATGCCGTAAAAAACGTGACGGTTGATATTAAGCGGGGCCAACGAATTGGGCTCGTGGGCGAAAGTGGAAGTGGGAAATCCACCCTAGGTAGACTAATCCTAGGGCTCAGTCCTCTTTCCAAGGGCGAAATCACCCTTGCGGGTACGCCCGTTTTGCATCACCATCGCGCGTCGATGTCACACATCCGGAAGACCGCTCAACTCGTTTTCCAGGACCCCTACAGCGCGCTCAATCCGAAAATGCGGATAGGACAGGCCATCCAGGAAGTGCTTCACCAACATGGAACCGCAATCGAAGATACCGAAGCGATTGCTATCCAACTTTTGGAAGAAGTCGGGCTTGAACCCTCAGATGCCGAGCGGTATCCGGGAAGTTTTAGCGGTGGTCAACGCCAGCGTATTGTCATTGCTCGAGCCCTGGCGGTGACTCCGGAATTCTTGGTGCTGGATGAAAGTGTAGCTGCATTGGATGTGCAAATCCAACAGTCCATTTTGGACCTGCTAGCACGGATCGGCGATGAACGCAGTTTGACCTTTCTTTTTATCAGCCATGACCTAGGCGTTATGGAATCCTTTTGCAGTCAGCTTTGGGTGATGCAAAATGGTCAGATCGTTGAGTCGGGGTTGACTTCTGAAGTCATGCATTCCCCGCAACATCCCTATACTCAACAATTGCTCGATAGCCGCGCTGGGAAACGCACATTGATCCCTTCAAAAATCTCGAAGGACCCAACCCCTTCCGTTTCGTAATTTGCCCACTCAACTCCTCGTCTACAACCATGCCAGAACCATTGATTAAACAAGAAACACATTCGGGCATCCGCACCTTGACCATTCAGCGGCCAGAAGCGCTCAATGCCCTGAATTTAGACGTCATTCAAGAGCTTTCTGCGGCTGTGCAAGAAGCGCAATCTGATTCAGATGTACGCGTCATCATCCTTACAGGAAGTGGTGAGAAGGCCTTTGTTGCAGGAGCAGATATCAAAGAATTCGCTGAATTCGATTCTGAGAAAGGGCGCAACTTGGCCGATCATGGACAAGAATTGTTGTTCAATCGCTTGGAACGGAGCAGCAAACCTGTCATCGCCGCCATCAATGGTTTTGCCCTGGGGGGAGGCTTGGAATTGGCTTTAGCTTGCCACATCCGCATTGCTTCTGACACAGCACGCATGGGATTGCCTGAAGTCTCACTTGGGGTAATTCCAGGTTACGGGGGAACACAACGCCTCCCTCAAATTGTGGGCAAAGGCAAAGCCCTCGAAATGATTTTGACTGCCCGGATGATCGGTTCTGAAGAGGCTTTGTCTTGTGGGCTGGTGAATCAAGTGGTCTCGAGTGATGGTTTATTGGAGGCCGCTCAAAAGATGGCTAGCCAAATCATGAAAAACGCTCCGACCGCTTTATCAACCGCTATTCAAGCGGTCCTTGCTGGTTACGAAGACGGCGTAAACGGATTTCAGGCAGAAATTGAGTGCTTTGGGGCCAGCTTTGATACCGCCGATTTTCGTGAAGGGACGCAAGCATTCCTGAACAAACGAAAGCCCGAATTTTCCGGAAAATGAGTGCTCTATCCACCGTATTTATCCGAAACAAGAGCGGGCAATCCCTGCCTAAATATGCGACTGAACTTAGCGCTGGGCTTGATGTCCGCGCGTGCATCGATGCCCCCGTTGTACTCCAATCCGGTGCATGGCAATTGATCCCAACGGGGCTCTCCGTGGCCCTTCCCGAAGGAACTGAACTGCAAGTTCGGCCGAGAAGTGGGCTGGCCTTCAAGCACGGCATTACCGTCTTAAACTCTCCGGGAACCATTGATGCAGACTACCGAGGAGAAATTGGGGTGCTGTTGATCAATCATGGAGCGCAGCCATTTGTTGTCGAGAACGGAGAACGCATCGCGCAGCTGGTGCTCGCCAAAGTTGAACGTGTCCAATGGAGTGAAACCGATGCTTTGCCCGACACTTTGCGAGGAGCAGGAGGATTTGGCAGCACAGGCACCACGTGACTTGAATACCATTAAAGATCCCGTAAGATGAATATCATAGTCCCCATGACCGGCAGAGGAAGCCGGTTGCGCCCACGTACTTTGACCATTTCCAAACCTCTGTTGCCCGTTGGAGGGAAGGCCATTGTCGCGTGTCTAGGGGATTATAACGTTATGGACTAACCCACACATGCAAGCGACCTCCACCCTTTACCGATTCTCCCTACGAGCAAGTGCCACCTTATGGTTGGTGGCGCTGTGGGCCGTCGGGTGTAAAGGCCCGCAATCCTTGTCTGAATTGCCCGTTTATTCGGAGTCCTTTCAACGGACCTATTTCGAAGCGCAAAATCACCTAGCCAAAGGAGACCCTGAATCGGCTTATTCCAAATTTTCGCAATGCCTCGACTTGGAACCCGATGAGTCCGCATTGCATTTTAATTTGGGGAAGATTGATTTGGAGCTGCAGCGCATGGATGCGGCATGGAACCATTTCGACGCTGCTTGTTCCGCCCAACCAGAGAATCGATGGTTTCATGAATACCGCGCTACCTCGGCCGTTGGACTAGAACTTTATGACGCCGCGCTCGAGGACTTGCTTTGGGTCATTGAGTCCCATCCCGTTGATTTGGAGTGGGCCATGGATTGGACCCTGTCGTTGGCGGATGCGGGAGCGGTAGATGCTGCTCTAGAACTATGTGACGCGACTGACCGAATCGCTCCAAACGACCCTGATTTACTGCAGCATAAAATGTATCTATTGGAGTTGAAGAGCAACTATATTCAGATATATCAGCTACTAGAAAAGGCTGTCGTCCTGTATCCAGAGCGGATTGACTTTCTCATTCAATGGGCTCAAATGCTCTCCGCAACCGACCAATACGAAGAAACATTGGCCGCACTGCTTCGAGCGGAAAAAACAGATCCAGACAACGGCTTGGTGCAATTGGAGTTGGCTCAAATTTGGACGCAACAGGATGAGATTGAAAAAGCACAGATCTCCTTACAAAAGGCCTTCGATTCCGAAGAAGTATTCGCGGAAGAAAAGCACCAAATTCTTTTGCAATACCTGCAAATCTCAACATACAACCCGACCCTCATTGAGCCCCTTGAGGATTTGATGAAGCGTGCGTTGGTTATGCACCCAGAAGACGGCTCCATTCGAATGCTTGCTGCAGATTTCGCTCAAGGGTTAGGGCATACGGAAGAAGCCCGGCAGCATATGCTTCTCGTCATTGAATGCATGCCCCATTTGGCGAGCGCATGGATCAATTTAATCGCGCTCGATGCTGAATCAGGAATCATCGACGCGATGTACGAACACGCATGGGGTGCCATGGAACGATTCCCCTTGGAAGCCGAATTTGGCTTGCTCGCGGGAATGGCCGCCATGGAATTGGAGCGGTGGGAAGAAAGCGCTCAGGCCCTCCGTCAAGGGCTCAGCATTGTCTTTGACGCTCCTGAACTGGAAGGTCGAATGGAAGGGGCTTTAGGAGACGTATTGCATGTGCTTGGTCAAAACGAGCCCGCTCGAGCAGCCTATGAACGGAGCTTAAAAAAACAACCCAACGACCCAAGTGTTCTGAACAACCACGCCTATTACTTGGCGTTGCAAAAAACCCAATTGGAACGTGCATTGGAATGCAGTTCATTGGCCATCGAGTTAATTCCAGAAGAAGCCAATTTCATGGATACCCATGCTTGGGTCCTTTACCAAATGGGCCGCTATCCAGAAGCGTTAGATTACATTACCCAAGCGCTTTTCTTAGGCGAAGGAACGGAGCCTACTTTTTTGGAACATGACGGAGACATCCGGATGGCCATGGGAGATACGGATGGCGCTTTGAACTCGTGGAAATCCGCGCTGACGCACGGGGGAAATGCTGAAATACTCAACCAAAAAATCCGAGAAGCATCTTGATGCAATCCTCCTCCCTTTCTCGCTGGTTGATGATGGCTTTCTGTGGTCTCACTCTTTTGGGATGCTCCAACGAAAAGAGGATCGCCAAGGGAAAGCCATTGCGGAATTTAAACCCCAATCAGGTGCTTGAATCCTATGCGGCTACGGCCGTTGACTGGGATTGGTTGGGCATGAAAATCGACGCTTCGGTTGAAACAAAAGCCGGAGTCGACTCATTTAAAGCGACGATCCGAATCGCCAAAGACAGTGTCATTTGGGTAAGTCTTTCCCCTGCTTTGGGTGTAGAAGTCGCTCGATTAATGCTTGAGCCAGACTCTGTCCATCTGATTAGCAAAATTCCGGGAAACCGCTTCTATTTCGCAGGTGACTATGAGGCTTTGAGTGATTGGGCCGACACCCCATTGAGGTTTTTGGATATCCAAGACATTTTAACCGGGTGTCCGATGGGCCTGAACGAAATCGAAGACAAATTCAACGCCCGTATTGATCAAAATGCTTATGCCTTAATCAGTAAATACAAGCGACGGGTCAAGCGACTCATTGGAATCAATGATCATGCCGTGGGGCCCAATGATTCTCTGAACATTCAGGCTCCAGATCGGCTCTACGCTCGGGTGAAAAAACGTACCGATGACGATGGCTTATTGATCAAAAGGCATTGGTTTGATGGCCTCACTTTTGACCCCTTGAAAGATCAATTCGATGACTTGTACTATCAAAGATCTTTGATCATCACCCGATCTGAATTTGAAGCCTTAGAGGTTGGGCGCTGGCCACAAGAAATCCACCTGCATGTTGAAACCCCTGATGGTTCGCTTGATATGACCTGGGACGTCATGCGCATGCGGTTTGACCGGGCATACGATTTCCCTTTTGAAATTCCGGAAGATTATGACCGTCGCACAGGATTTTAAATTCAATTGGAGGCGCGTGATGCTTCTCTTCATCGCCGGATGTTGGGGAATTGCCAGCTGGTCACAAGACAAGACCACGCTGCAGAATCAAAGGGACGCTCTTGAAACACAAATCGCCACGACTGAACGGCTACTGGCTGATGCATCGGCCAACAGAAATGACGCGGTAGGAGCGTTGAGACTGCTTGATGAACGCGTCTCTTTGCGCGAGAAACTCATCCGACACCACCAATCCGAAATTCGGCAACTCGAGCGCTCCATGAGCAGCACGGACAGCGAAATTCGAGCACTTGAAGGTCACATTGCCGCCATGAAAAACGAGTATGCCCGGATGATTGAATCGGCCTACCGCATTTCGTTGGCCCAAAACCCCTGGCTCTATTTGTTCTCGGCATCTGATTTCGCTCAAGCCGCACTCCGGTTTCGCCTTATGCAATCGTATTCCACGTTGCGCAAAGAACAGGTCCAACAAATTGAAGAAGCCCAATCCGAATTGACGAGTAATCGTGCTACGTTGGAAAACGAAAGCAATGCGCTCAGGACTGTTTTGGATGACATTGAATCCGAACGCGACCGCTTGAAAAAAGATCGCACTACACGTGCGAGCCTAGTAACCACGCTCAAAGGGGAAGAGCAGCGCCTACGCAAGCAAGTAAAAAAGGCACAAGCTGAACGAGAACGGCTGAACCAGGCCATCCGAAACATCATAGAAGCCGAACTCAAAGCCGAACGTGCCAGTTCTGCCGGAGAATTTGCCCTGACCCCAGAAGGTAAAATTGTTTCTGCTGCTTTCGAAAGCAACAAAGCATCTTTGTCGTGGCCCGTCCTGAGGGGAGTCATTACCGGTAAGTTTGGACGACAGGCACACCCCACTCTTCCCGGCATCACCATCGACAACAACGGCATCGATATCACCACCGAAAAGGGCAGCACCGTTTTATCCGTTTTTGATGGGACGATTTCGAGTATTTTTCCAATTCCTGGCGCCGGCGAAACCCTCATTATCTCGCATGGTGCATTCCGAACTGTGTACAGCAATTTGACGGACATCCAAGTTGCGAAAGGCCAAAGAATAGAGGCCGGCGAACGATTGGGTGCCGTGCGAACGACAGCCAATCGCTCCATGCTACACTTTGAAGTTTGGCAAATCAAAGGGACGAGCCAAACCCCTCAGAACCCGGCATCATGGTTGGTCAAGAATTGACCAAAAGTCCCTTGTTTATGGGATTGGATGTGATAGGGATACGTCCGAATTTCGTTCG
>JAPKCA010000038.1 GCA_028823145.1 Flavobacteriales bacterium | reverse complement strand
CACGCATTCTGGAGCCGGCAGATTTCGGGGTGATGGCCATCGCACTGGTGGTGGTTGGATTCATTGAGATTTTCGCCCAGGTAGGCATCGGTCCCTCGCTGATTCAGCGCAAAGACCTAAGTCCAGATCATACACGCACGGCTTTTTCTTTTTCCATTGTTTTGGGGTGCTTGTTTTTCGGGCTCATGTACATGGCCGCGCCATGGATTGGTTCGTTTTACCGCAAAGAATTGCTGGTGGACGTCCTTCGATGGATTTCACTCAGTTTCATCTTGTCAAGTTTGGCCATTGTTCCGCGCAGCCTTTTGATTCGGGAAATGGCTTTCAAAAAACTATTCATCGCAGCTTGTGTTGCTATGGTCATCGGCAACCTCATCATCGGTTTAGGGTTGGCATACTCCGGCGCAGGTATTTGGTCTTACGTGGTGGCTTTGCTCTGTCAAAATGCGCTCCTTGGTTTGATGTATTGGATCCAACGACCGTCTGCCATCGGGTGGAAGTGGCATGCCAAGGCATTGCGCCAAATGCTCGGTTACGGTGGTCGCTCTACCTTATTCAATGTCAGCAATTACGCTGCCGGCAAAGCAGACACCCTGCTGGTTGGACACCTCGCTCAAAACGCCCATGACTCTGGATGGTCCACCACCGGCCTCTATGATCGATCAGCTTATTTGATGGGGTTGCCGATATCTGTTTTGGGGAAATTGGGGGACAGCGTCTTGTTCAGCGGCATGGCCGCTTTGCAAGAAGAACGCGCAGCTCTCCAACGTGTGCTGACCCGAGCAGCGGGCCTCATCTCTTGGCTCATCTTTCCAGCTTCAGTCCTGCTCATTGTGTTTGCCACGGACATCGCCGTCCTCTTTCTGGGCGATCAATACGTTGCCGCTGGCCCAGTTGTCCGCATTCTCTTCATTGGCGTCGCCTTTCGTTCGTTGATTAAACTGGGGGATGCCGTGGTCCGTGCTGTGGATGCTTTATCCGCAGCCATTGCCATCAAGCTCCTCTTTTTGATTTGTGTTTCGGCTTCAACCTATTTTGCTTTGACCCGGAATTACGGCATCGAAGGCGTGGCTTGGGGAGTAACGGCTTCCACGGTGGTGCAATTCGTAGCGATGGGTGCACTCATTCTCCGCACCATGCAATGGGACTTTCGGCGTGCGGTTGCCACGATGAAGCCGGGACTGAGCGCCTTGCTTCTGGCCGCCATTGGTTGCATCGCCATCGATTGGTTGACGAACCAGTGGAACCCCGGTGGTTCGCATTGGGAATACCGTTTGGTACGCGTTGCTGGAGCCGGGCTCTGGACCGCTTGCTGCATGGTGTTCATGGCTTGCCGTTTTCCAGAGTTGATCGATGGAAATGATCCGGCTGTTCGAGAACGGTGGCTTCGACATGTTCCAGGCATTTTCAAACCACGGCCTCGATGATGCTGTGGATGCGCACCCTTATTTGCTGCATCGCCATCGGAGCTGCGGCATGTTCTGACTCCATTGCGCAAAACGACGTGCCCTTGGCACTGGAAACCCCTTGGGACACGCTTCGTGTGCGTGCGGAACTCCCCACGGCCATCCTTGATTCTCTGTGGACCGATTCACTTTGGATTTGGAGTGGAGCATGCCCTAGGTCTTTCATGCTTTTCAGAATCGAATCCAATGCCGGATGGATCAAGGAACTGACCTGTTCCTGCGAAGAATCTGAAAGCGTCGAATCTGAAGCCCCTTCATCCGCTTCCGACCCCACAGCCCTCCCCGCTGAAGCTGCGGCACGGTATGGTGTGGAACCCGTCAAAACGAAAACCTACCACGGTCAAATCCAGTGGGACCGCAATCGATTGGATAGCCTGCCTTCGTTGCCCGTGGCGGGATCTTGCTTTCCACCCTTGAACGACGAACAATTTGACCGCATCCTCCAAGCAGTGGATGCGCTGCCGTTTGAACTAGGCAAATGCAACTACATGAAGGAGGTTGGAACAAACCATTGCTTCTCCGTTGATCAAGTTGAAAGCTTGTTGGGATTGATCGCCAGCGAAGATCGAAGGCTGGAGGTTTTAAAGGAATTTATCCCTTCTACGCGTGGCATTCAATCACTTCCTGTGGAGTCGCTTTTTCATTTGCGCTTGTTTCAAAATCAGGCCCTGGAGTTGATTCGTTGAGCGACTTTGAAAACTGCCTAAAATGGTTAACAAAATGATGGACGCTGGAAGCATGAGTTCCGGATACGTTGCACCAAATTTGCACCATGAAAATTCATAATTTTTCTGCCGGCCCTTGCATCCTGCCACCGGAAGTCATGCAGGAAGCTGCACAAGCCATCCTAGACTTCAATGGGCTGGGTTTATCCTTGATTGAAATTTCCCATCGGAGCAAGGATTTTGTGGCCGTCATGGAAGAAGCTCGATCGTTGACGAAATCCCTGTTGGGACTTCCTGACCGTTTTGATGTGCTTTTCCTGCAAGGAGGAGCGAGTTTGGGCTTTCTCACCTCTGCCTACAACTTCATGCCCGAAGGCGGGTCCGCAGCCTACGTCGATTCTGGTACATGGGCTGCAAATGCCATCAAAGAAGCAGGACGCTTGGGTCAAGCACATGTCATTGGATCTTCGAAGGAGACCAATTACGACCGCATTCCCGAATTGAGCGCCGTCCCTGCAGGAAGTGCTTACTTGCATTACACCACCAATAACACCATTTTCGGAACGCAATTTCAATCGATTCCACAAGTGGACATGCCGCTCGTCGCCGATATGAGTTCGGACATTTTCTCCAAAACGTTCGATCCTGCACCCTACCAGCTCATCTACGCGGGTGCCCAAAAGAACATGGGGCCTGCCGGTACGGTGATGTACGCATTTGACCGGGATGCTGCGGGAAAAACCGGACGGAGTATCCCATCCTATTTGGATTTGGAAGTCCATGCGAAGAAAGACAGCATGTTCAATACGCCTGCCGTATTCGCCATTTATGTGACCATGTTGACGATGCGGTGGATGCAATCCATCGGAGGCGTCGCGACCATGGAAAAGCGCAACAACCAGAAAGCAGGATTGATCTACAACGAAATTGATCGCAACGCCCTCTTTGAAGGACATGCACAAGTGGAGAGTCGCTCAAAAATGAATGCCACCTTTCGTTTGAAAGACGAAAAATTTGCTGCAGCCTTTGACGAACTCTGGAAGTCTGCTGGCATCAACGGCTTGAAAGGCCATCGAAGCGTAGGTGGTTATCGCGCATCGATGTACAACGCCTTGCCCGTGGAGTCCGTACAAGTACTGGTAGACGTCATGCAAGAGTTAGAACGCACGCACTGATCCCTTTCGAATCCATTTTATCATCCTAGAAAGCTCCCCTTGTTTATGAATATTTTAGCCAACGACGGTATCAGTGCTGCAGGACAAAACGCCTTAGAGGCCGCAGGACATCGGGTGTCGACCACATTCGTGGGTCCAGACAAACTCGTTGATTTCCTCAACAACGAAAACATCGACGGCCTTTTGGTGCGCAGTGCCACCACCGTTCGTCAGCCCGTCATCGATGCGTGTCCAAATTTAAAATTTGTCATCCGAGGTGGTGTGGGCATGGACAACATTGATGTTACGTACGCCCGGGAAAAAGGTGTGGAGGTTCGAAACACGCCAGCATCTAGCTCGCAAAGCGTCGCTGAATTGGTGATGGGCCACCTCTTTGGCCTCAGCCGGTTTTTGCATGACAGCAACCGCCGTATGCCCGTTGAAGGCACCGATCAGTTCAAAGGATTGAAGAAAGCGTATGGAAAAGGTTCCGAACTGCGCGGAAAGACCTTAGCCATCATCGGATTTGGTCGCATTGGGAAATCCCTGGCCAGTTACGCTCTTGGTTGCGGCATGAAGGTGATCGGCGTGGATAAAAAATTAGGCTCTCGACCGGTGAGGATTGACATTGCCGGACAATCACTGGAAGTGGATGTTCCTTTGGTCACCATGGAAGAAGCTTTCGCGCAAGCCGATGCCATCAGCCTTCACATCCCCGCTCAGTCCAATGGGCAGGCGGTGATTGGCGAGACGGAGTTCAATCAAATGAAGGCCGGTGTCATCCTCGTGAACGCGGCCCGTGGAGGAGTCGTTGATGAAGATGCCCTGATTGAAGCGTTGAATTCCGGCCACATTGCCGGTGCTGCACTCGATGTGTTTGTGGGAGAGCCCAAACCCCGTCAAGATCTGATGCACCACGCGAAGTTGGCCCTGACGCCGCACATTGGTGCTGCGACCACCGAAGCGCAAGAACGCATTGGCATGGAAATCGTTTCCATTGTCGAGGAAATTCATAGCCGCATCGTCGCTTGAGTTGGTTTCGGTCTTTCCGCATGATTTTGCCGGCGCGCGACAAAGCGCACCTGGTGGCTTCACGCTCCTACTTAACCTATGGGAAGGCCGAGTTGCGCGACAAATTAGAACGCAATCCCTATTCGTATTTGCATGTCATCAATCCCGATGGTCAGCAAAAGATTGATGCGAAGCGCGGAACACGCCCTTTTTACGAATGGGTCAAGAAGGGGTTTGATGCCTTCCAAGATCGTGGGTGGATTGAAGCGATTGAATCGGAAACCTTGGCCGTTTATCGCCAAACCTCGGATGACCATGTATGCACGGGGCTGGTGGGATTGATGGATTTGGCTGAAGTGGAATCCGGACGGCTGAAGCTGCACGAGCAAACTTTGCGTTCCCGCGAAAAACTTTTTGCCACCTACCTAGAAGAAGTCGGTTGCAATGCGGAGCCCATTCTTTGCGCGTACCCTGAGGACAATATGGCTGCGAGTCAAATTGCTGCTCATTTGGCGATGATCACTGCTCAACGACCGGATTTGGATTTCTCCACCACCGATCGGGTTCGCCACACGGTCTGGTTGTTAAACACGAAACAAGCACGTAAGATTTCCAAAGCAGCGGACGAGATTCCCGTCATGTATCTGGCAGATGGGCATCACCGTGTCGCATCCAGCCGGGAATTGGCAAAGCAGCACCCAGAGATCAACCAGCAGGGGTTGATGTCATTTGCCATTCCCGAATCCGAATTGATTATCCGCGGCTATCACCGGGAAATGCGGAAACTGTCCATGACCAAAGGCGATTGGGAGACCCTATTCCAATCGTTGGATGCCGAAATCATCTGTTCGCCATTGGAAGCATCTGCT
This sequence comes from Flavobacteriales bacterium, assembly GCA_028823145.1. GTDB lineage: Bacteria > Bacteroidota > Bacteroidia > Flavobacteriales_D > Sanyastnellaceae > UA16. Next base: position 14,770 of record JAPKCA010000038.1, on the reverse strand, counting down.
TCTGGACCTGCGGCCTTTGGCACCATTCACCTCCACACTTCGCACGGGAGTTGGAAGTGGGAGCTTCGGAAGACGAATATCCAGGATGTCGATGCCGGCTGGCTCTACCGCCAGGTATTGGAGCCCTATTTTCAGGTCGCGGATGCAAGAAAGGATGCTCGGCTGCATTACCTCGCAGGTACAGAAAGTTCCGAAGCGTTGATGCAACGTGCCAAAAAGTATGAGGATCGCTGCATTTTCGAATTGCACCCGGTCACCATGGAACAACTGAAGCTCATAGCCGATGCCGGCGGGACCTTGCCTCCCAAAAGCACCTGGATCGAACCCAAATTACGCACGGGACTTTTCATCCATGGGTTCTGAACACAACGTCCTTGCTGACCGCATCGGAGCCCTCCGAGCTGAGTTACCGAAAGACGTGACACTGGTGGCGGTCAGTAAAACCAAACCCGCAGCAGACATCGTTGCTGCGATGGAGTCCGGGCAATTGGATTTTGGAGAAAATCGCGTGCAGGAACTTCAAGAAAAAGCAGCGGCACTCTCCCCTTCCATTCACTGGCATCAAATTGGGCATTTGCAAACGAATAAGGTCAAGGCCATCATTCCTTTTGTCCACCTCATCCACGCGGTAGACAGTGAAAAACTGTTGATTGAAATTGAACGCCGGGCTGGCAACGCTGGAAGAATCGTGGATATCTTACTTCAAGTGCACATCGCGCAAGAAGACGCCAAGTTTGGATGGGAGGATGGCGAGCTCCGATCCTTTATTGAACATGGTGGTCTAGACGACTATTCCCATGTGCGCGTGCGTGGACTCATGGGCATGGCCACCTTGACGGAGGACACTTCCCAAATTCGGTCGGAATTCAATGGATTGCGTCAGTCCTTCGATCGGTTCGTGGCATCAGGTCAGTCCTGGGATACGCTATCCATGGGTATGAGCGGAGATTGGCGCATTGCGGTGGAGGAAGGTTCGACCATGATTCGGGTCGGTAGCTCCATTTTTGGGGACCGATGAATGGGAGGCGTCCGATCCGTGGCATGGGTGGAGCATGGCTCATCGTGCTGTCGGAAGTCCCGCAGAAGAAACCTTAACTTCGAATCCAAAACCAACCCTATTCTCATGTTCAAGTCTTCCCTTTTTCTTCTTTCATTGGTGCTCTGCATGAGCGCATCTTTGGCGCAAACGCCGAGCAACATTGAATCTGCCGAATATGATCCAACGGCCAATCGTTGGTTTATTTCCAATGGTTCTAGCATTCTGCAAACGAGCGATGGAGGGAATTCATACGCGTATTTCGGGACCGTTTCAGCGACCCACGGCATGGAGGTCGTGGACGGTATGTTGGTGGTCATTGCTGGAGGAACCATTCGTGCCATTGATTTGGAAACGGAGCAAGTCTTGGGGTCCATCAACATCTCCGGTGCGGGATTCCTCAATGGCATGGGAAGCCGTTCAGGGGAAGTCATCGTGAGCGATTTTTCTACGGCCAAAATCCACCGTGTCGACATCAGCGACCCGGCCAACATGACCTCTGAAATTATCGTCCCCTCTACCGGAAGCACTCCCAATGGCGTGGTGATCGATGAAGACAACAACCGCGCGGTCATTGTCAATTGGGGCAACAACGCCGACATTTTGGCGGTGGATTTGGACACCGGATTGCTCTCCACCCTCATTGATGGCACTGGAATTGGCAACCTCGACGGCATTGACATCGACGCCGACGGCAACTTCTACGTGAGTTCCTGGTCCCCGGCTCGCATCACGAAATACACCAACGATTTCAGCGAATCAGAGACCGTCGTTCAGGGAGCTGGATCCGGATTGGGAAATCCTGCTGACATCAGCTACGCTTGGCAAACCGACACCTTGGGTGTTGCGAATAGCGGAAATGGAATCCCCTCTTTTCACTATTTCGGAGACACCAGTGATTTGACCAACCCCATCGAGCATGACGATGCCGTGCAATGGGATGGCATCCAGCTGACCTTTTCGAGCATGCAAGGAGGCCAATGGAACTGCATGGCGTACAATGTTGCCGGACAACTCATCGCGGAGGCTTCATTGGAATTGCCTGCTGCACCTACACGGGTGACGCCAGAACAAATGGGTTGGAACGGTGGTGGCAGTGCCATTTGGCAGTTTACCTCGCCTGCCGGACAGACGCACGCCGTTAGGCCGGGTCTACGTCTACAGTAATTCGGATCCGCTTGAAGCGGTCGTCCGATTGAAACGATTGGACATCTTCTAACAACAGGGACTTGTAGGTTGCCGGTGAAAGATTGCGCTCAAACTTGAGCAAGATCAGCCGGTGGTACAAGTCATTGACCCGACTGATTACAGGCGTTTCTGGGCCGATGGCACGGGCGGCAAAGCGCTGACGCAATCGATAGGCCAATACTTCTGCCGCCGCATCAACCCGCGCATCGTCCGAGTGCCGCAACGTGATCCGGATCAACCTCTCAAATGGGGGGTACTTGTAATTCTTGCGTTCGAGCAATTCTTGCTTGACCAATCCTTCGTAGTCGTGCGCCATCACCTTGGTCAACACCCAATGGTCCGGATTGAAGGATTGCAAAATCACCTTGCCTCTCGCTCCTGTTCGGCCCGCACGACCCGCAACTTGGGTCAGCATTTGGTAGGCTCGCTCAAACGATCGAAAGTCCGGGAAGTTGAGCATGCGGTCGGCATGGAGGACACCCACGAGACGCACGTGGGCAAAATCCAACCCCTTGGTCACCATCTGGGTTCCCACCAAAATGTCGAATTCGCGGTTGGCGAAAGCCCGGACCAAACGCTCGTGGCCGTGCCGGCTGCGCGTGGTATCGAGGTCCATCCGCGCCACACGAGCTTGCGGGAAATGCTCCTTCAACTCCTCCTCGACGCGTTCTGTGCCCAATCCTTTGGGTTGCATGGTGGACTTACCGCATGAGCTGCAAGCGGCTGGTGGTGGATCGACCACGTAACCGCAGTGGTGGCAATCCAACTTGTTTTTCCATTTGTGGTGGGTCAACGGGACATCGCATCGTTCGCATTGTGGGACCCAGGCACACGTGGCGCATTGCCACATCGGCGCATAGCCTCGTCGGTTTTGAAACAGAATGATTTGCTTACCCTCTTTCAATACAGCCTCTATCTCCAAACGAAGCATGCGTGAGAAATGCCCCAACATCGCCCGTTGTCGGTGAGCCTTTTTCAAATCAGCGCAGACGATTTCTGGCATCATCGCCCCCCCAAAACGTTCTGTCAAAGGCACCCGATCGATTCGGCCTTCTTCCGCCAGCCAATGGCTCTCTACCGATGGCGTGGCCGAACCTAAAACCAAAAAAGCACCATGATCGCGCGCCATCCACATCGCTACGTCGCGGGCTTGATAACGGGGCGCTGGATCTTGCTGCTTAAAGCTGGCTTCGTGCTCTTCGTCCACGAGAATCAATTGCAAATTGGTGTACGGCAAGAAAATCGCTGACCGTGGTCCCACCACCAAACGCCCTCCCTTTGGATTCCGTTTTTTGTGGCTTGGTGCTCCAAGCACGTCCAACCACGTCTCGGTTCTCTCGCGGGTCGTAAAACGGCTGTGGTAGACGCTCATGTAGTCGCCGAAATGCAGCTCCAATCGTTGGATGAGTTGCGTGGTCAATGCGATTTCGGGTACGAGGAAAAGGACTTGCCCACCGGCTTCCAACGCATCGGCGATGAGGTGGATGTAAACTTCGGTTTTTCCCGATCCCGTGACCCCGTGCAAGAGCGACAAACGCTGGGCTTCCCGACTGGTTTTCAAGGCCTCGTAAGCCACTTTTTGAGCGGGGCTCAAAACCGGAAGGGCCTTGGATGCCACCGAAGCAGGGAGATTGGAAGATCGTTCCGGGCGTTGGGTGCGTTTGATCACGCCGCGCTCTTCCAATTTCCGGAACATCGCTGTGTCCGTTTCCGCTTTGACTTTCAAATCTTTCTCCAAAACTGGCGCGCCCCATGAACTGGCAAGTGACAAGTAACCCATCAAGACGTGCGCTTGCTTGGGAGCCCTCCCCTCCAATTGATCGAGGAGATCCTGCACCTTGTTTTCGTCCAAATACACCTCGCTCAAAGCCAGGATTCGCTCCATTTTGGGCTTGTAGCGTTCCTTCAATTCCTCTTCTGACAAGATCAGACCGGCATCCACCAACCGATTGATGGCCCGTTGAGGCGACTGGACGTCCAATAGCTTGGCCGCTTCTTGGATCGTCATCCCCTGACGCGCAAAAATGGCGTCGTAAAGCAGTTGCGAAGACACATCCAATGCGCGAACATCTGCTTCATTTCGATCGGGATGCACAACCAACCGCGTTTGGCTGCTGAGTTTCAATCCAGCGGGCAATGCTGCGGCCATGACTTCGCCTCGCGTGCACAAGTAATAATCCGCCATCCACTCCCACAAAGCGCGTTGCCTAGGAACCACCACAGGGTATTCATCCACAAGCGAATCAATGGGACGGGCTGCATATACGGTGGGCGCTTGATCATGAACGCGCCAAACCACGGCTGTGTAGCGCTTTTTTGTTCCCACTTGAACCACCACACGCATGCCTAGCTCAACGGCCTGCTCCATCCCTTCCAAGCTGTATGTCAACATCTTGGGGAGCGGAAGAGGCACCACTACATCGACATATGAGATTGCTGCGGGCATGGACAGCAAATTCGTGATAAATGTTCAGAAGCTGGTACCGAACTTGCACCAAATCCCATTGTTCTTTTTCCATGACACAGATTGCCTCTCCCCTTGAAGCCGGAACGAACGCTCCCGCTTTTCAAACCACCATTCAGGATGGAACGTCTCGTTCCATGACCGACTACGCCGGTTCGAAATTGGTGGTGTATTTCTACCCCCGTGACATGACACCCGGATGTACCGCGCAAGCGTGCAACTTGACCGAAAACTGGGATGCGCTTTCAAAAGCGGGCATCCGCGTTCTAGGTGTGAGCCCTGACCCTGCTGCGAAGCACCTGAAGTTCATTGCCAAATACGGACTGACTTTTGACCTCGCCTGCGATGAAGACTTGAGCATGCACAAGGCCTTTGGTGTTTGGGGATTGAAAAAATTTATGGGGAAGGAATACGAAGGAACGCACCGAACGACATTCCTCATCAACGAAGATGGCAGCATTGGTTCGGTCATTCTCAAGCCCAAGACAAAGGACCACACCGCTGAAATTTTGGCGGGATTCGGCCTCTAACAGGGCTATCGTCTATAAATGGTAGCAACTCGTGGACAAAAAAGCACCCACTCCGTAAGTTCATTACGATGTAGGTAGGATACCTTCGTCTCAAACAAGAAAAAATGGCTGCAGACACACAAAAGCTCAAAGCGCTCCAGTTGACGTTGGACCGCATGGAAAAGACGTACGGCAAAGGCGCTGTGATGAAACTTGGGGACAACGCAGTGGAAGAGGTGGAAAGCATCCCTTCCGGATCACTCACCCTCGATTTGGCATTGGGCATCAATGGATACCCCCGTGGCCGAGTGGTGGAGATTTACGGACCGGAGAGTTCTGGAAAAACCACCTTGGCGATCCACGCCATTGCGCAAGCGCAAAAGCAAGGTGGCATTTGCGCCATTATCGACGCAGAGCACGCTTTCGATAAATTCTATGCCGAAAATTTGGGCGTGGACACAGAGAATTTACTCATTTCTCAGCCGGACAACGGCGAGCAAGGATTGGAAATTGCCGACAACCTCATTCGCTCAGGTGCGATCGATTTGGTCGTCATTGACTCCGTCGCGGCATTGACACCGCGTGCGGAGATCGAAGGCGAAATGGGAGACTCATCTGTTGGCCTTCAGGCGCGTTTGATGTCGAAGGCTTTGCGCAAGCTGACGGGTTCGATCAGCAAGACCGGATGCTGCGTCATCTTCATCAACCAGTTGCGTGAAAAGATTGGGGTGATGTTCGGCAACCCCGAAACCACTTCCGGTGGCAATGCACTCAAGTTTTACGCTTCGGTGCGTTTGGACATTCGTCGCTCCACCCAGATCAAGGATGGCGATAAAGTCTTGGGCAACCGCACGAAAGTGAAGGTGGTCAAGAACAAAGTGGCTCCACCGTTCCGCCGTGCGGAATTTGACATCCTCTATGGCCAGGGCATATCGAAGACCGGTGAGATCATTGACTTGGGCGTCGAGATGAACATCATCAAAAAGTCCGGATCCTGGTTTAGCTACGGCGAAACGAAATTGGGACAAGGGCGCGATGCGGTCCGCAGTCTTTTGGAGGACAACCAAGAGTTGATGGATGAATTGGAAGGCTTGATCAAAGAGGCCATTGTCGGACCTGTGGATGCTGTCACGCCTGTCGCACCGGTATTGGAAGAAGCGGTCGAAGCATGATTCTGACGCGTCGGAATCTTCTTCCGGCTGTATTCGCGGGTTTGGCGGTTGGATGTTCCAGTCCTTCCGATCCGTCGCCGGTCGTTTTGTCAACCGTTTCGACCGAAGATTCGATCAACCTGCAAATTATGGGGGCTCCCAATGACCCTGCAGGCTACGGTGCGCGAGCATCGTGGAAGTTGGAGCACGGAGATGCGAAAGGATCGATAGCGGATTGGGATTTGGCCCTGAAAGCCGATTCCAATTATGCCCAAGCCTATGAGATGCAAGCCGAAGTGTTGTACCAGCTTCAACAATTCGAGCCGTGCTTGAACAAATTGAATGAATGCCTTCAGCGGTTGCCGGATGATGTGCCGTGCCTCCTGCGCCGGGCAGAATTTGCCATCCACCTCAACCAATTTGAAGACGCTTTCCAATGGCTGAACCGGGCGTTGCGGATCAATCCACAACTCCACGAAGCGTATTGGATGAAGGGCAAGATCTACGAGGCCACTGCAGCGAATGAAAAGGCTCTGAGCTCGTATCAGACGGCGGTGGAAGTCAATCCGTCCTTCTTTGACGGATACATTACGCTGGGGGTCTTTTTGGCCAAGCAACAAGATCCGCTAGCCGAGGAGTTTTATCGCTCAGCAGCTGAGTTGCGCCCCGGATCCATTGAGCCTTTGTACAACCTCGCCGTCTTCTTGCAAGATTCGGGACGGTTTGATGATGCACTCGCATTGTACCGAGAAATCCTGGCGATCGATCCCTACAACGCGACGGCTTCGTTCAATCAGGGCTTCATCCATTTGGAGTACTTGCAGGCGTATGATAGCGCGGCGCATTGGTTTGGCGAAGCGATTGTGCGTCTCCCCTATTACCACCAGGCGTTTTACAACCGTGGTTTGGCATTGGAGAGCATGGGGCAAGCCGACGCAGCGTTGGCGGATTATTCCGAAGCGTTGCGCTTCAAACCCGACTATACCGCTGCGGCTTTGGCCAAGGAGCGGGTGCTAGAGACGTTGGGAAACTGATTTGCGTCCGGGAATGGGCAACACAAAAAAGCCGACCCTTTGCAGGATCAGCTTTTTATCTGGACACCCGGAGGTGGTATTTACTTCACTTGATCCAAAACCGCCTTGAAAGCAGCGGGATGGTTCATCGCCAAGTCAGCGAGGACCTTGCGATTTAACTCGATGCCTTTGGCGGACAACTTGCCCATCAATTGGCTGTAAGTCATTCCGTGCTCACGGGCACCTGCGTTGATACGCAAGATCCACAAAGAGCGGAATTGACGCTTTCGTTGCTTACGTCCTGAATAGGAGTAAAGCAATCCTTTTTCGACCGCATTTTTGGCGACCGTATAGACGTTTTTACGGGCACCGTAGTACCCTTTCGCCATTTTGAGGACCTTTTTACGGCGGGTCCTCGACGCTACTGCATTGCTTGAACGTGGCATGTTCTTTGTTTTTTTGGTGAGCGGCGCCAGCTGTTACGCTGATCTTGAAGGCCGAGCACCGGGTTCAACAAACCGGTTGGTTTAAAATTGGGGTGGGCTCAATCGCGCTTAGATGCACAGTTGGCGCTTGATGCTTGGAACGTCCGCTTTATCAACGGTTGTCGTGTGCGTCAAGTTCCGCTTCTGCTTCGTGCTCTTCTTGGTCAAAATGTGACTTTTGAAGGCATGCTTTCGCTTGATCTTTCCACTCCCTGTAAGTTTGAAACGCTTCTTGGCGCTTCCTTTCGTTTTCATCTTCGGCATGGCCTCGGATTTTTATTGGTTATTTCTTCTTCGGATTGAAGATAATCGTCATCCGCTTGCCCTCTAACCGCGGCAATTGTTCAACGACACCTACATCTTCCAACTCTTGTGCAAACTTCAACAACAGAATCTCACCTCGCTCCTTGAAGACAATGGTCCGTCCACGGAAGAAGACATATGCCTTCAGTTTGGAACCATCTTCGAGAAACTTTCGCGCGTGCTTCATCTTGAACTGGAAGTCATGGTCATCCGTGTTCGGTCCGAATCGGATTTCCTTAACAACCACCTTTTGCTGCTTCGCTTTGATTTCTTTTTGCTTCTTCTTCTGGTCATAAAGAAACTTCTTGTACTCCGTGATCCGGCATACAGGAGGATCGGCTTTGGGAGAAATTTCCACCAAGTCCAATTCCATTTCTATTGCGAGACGTAAAGCGTCAGCTGTCTTCATGACCGCTGGCTCCACGTTGTCACCAACCAAGCGTACTTCTTCAATCGTGATCTTTTCATTGATCCGATGAAGGTCCTCTTGGCGGACCCGACCCCGGTAAGGGGTTTTTTTTCTGCGAATAGCTATAACGCGTCGTTTTTAGTGAGTAAACATCATTTCTTCCCGAGCATCTCAGCGATTTCAGAACGAATCCGTTCCGCAAACGCTTCAACACTCATCGCTCCCAAATCGCCTTCTCCTTGCCTTCGCACGGATACAGTTCCTTCAGCAGCCTCGCTTTCCCCGACGATGAGCATGTAAGGAATTTTCTCAATCTCCGCATCGCGGATCTTTTTCCCCACCTTCTCAGACCTCTTGTCAACGAGGGCGCGAATATCGTGATTTTCAAGGACTTTTGAAACCCCCTGAGCATATTCGTTAAAACGATCCGAAATCGGCAGGATTTTCACCTGATCTGGTGTGAGCCAAAGAGGGAATTTTCCTGCACAATGCTCGATCAAAATCGCCACGAATCGTTCCATAGACCCAAACGGAGCGCGGTGAATCATCACCGGGCGGTGCTTGCTGTTGTCGGCACCCACGTATTCCAATTCAAATCGCTCGGGCAAGTTGTAATCGATCTGAACGGTACCAAGTTGCCACTTCCGGCCGATGGCATCCCGCACCATGAAGTCCAATTTGGGACCATAAAAAGCAGCTTCGCCGATCTCCACTGTCGTTTTCAGTCCCTTTTCGTCTGCAATTTCCTGGATGGCTTTTTCGGCATTGTCCCAATTATCATCATTGCCGATGTACTTCTCAGGAGTCCCTGGGTCACGCAAGCTCACCTGCGCGACAAAATCCACAAAGTCGAGGATCTTGAATATGTACAATACCAGGTCTATAACCTTTCCAACCTCTTCCTTGACCTGATCGACCGTGCAGAAGATGTGCGCATCGTCTTGGGTAAACCCACGAACGCGTGTCAACCCGTGAAGTTCACCCGACTGCTCATACCGGTATACCGTACCAAACTCCGCAAAGCGAACCGGCAAATCGCGGTAGCTTCTTGGGCGGGCCTTGTATATCTCACAGTGGTGCGGACAGTTCATGGGCTTCAAGAGGTACTCCTCTCCTTCGGCTGGCGTCTGGATGGGTTGGAAACTGTCCGCTCCATACTTCGCGTAATGTCCGCTCGTGATATACAACTCCTTGTTGCCAATGTGCGGGGTGATGACCGCTTCGTAACCGGCTTTGCGCTGGGCTTCTTTTAAGAAATTCTCCAAACGCAATCGCAAGTCTGCTCCTTTGGGAAGCCACAACGGCAATCCTTGCCCTACTTTTTCTGAGAAATGGAATAGATCCATCTCCTTGCCCAGTTTTCGGTGGTCGCGTGCACGAGCTTGCTCCAACAACTCGAGATAGGCAGTCAGTTCCTGCTTTTTGGGAAAGGTGATGCCGTATACCCGGGTCAATTGCTTTTGGCTTTCGTCCCCTTTCCAATATGCTCCCGCAAGGGACGTCACTTTGACCGCCTTCACAAAACCGGTATGCGGCATGTGAGGGCCCCGGCATAAATCCGTGAAATTGCCTTGGGTATAAAAGGTAATGGTCCCATCCTCCAACCCTTCCAACAAATCCAATTTGTAGTCGTCGTTCCTCTCCTGGAAATACGCCAAGGCATCCGCTTTGGATATTTCCTTGCGCACGTATGGGTTCTTTTCTCGCGCCAACTCGAGCATTTTTTGCTCCACCGCTGGGAAATCCTTGTCCGTGAAAACGTGATCGCCGAAATCTACATCGTAGTAAAAACCATGTTCCAAGGCCGGTCCTACCCAAAACTTGATCCCGGGGAATAAGGCTTCGAGTGCCTCAGCCAACAGATGAGCTGAGCTGTGCCACATGGTGTTCTTCCCCATGTCATCATTCCAGGTCAACAATTTCAACGTTGCATCTGCTTCGATGGCGCGCTGAGGATCCCAGACTTCCCCGTTGACTTCTGCAGCCAAAACGTTCCGTGCCAAGCCTTCGCTGATGTCCGTTGCGACATCCAATGCCGTTGTTCCGGATTCAACTTTGCGCACCGAGCCATCGGGTAGGGTAATGTTGATCATGCCTTATCTATCAATTGAATTTGCAAAGATACGCAGCGCGATTCGCGCGTGCGAGGAATGGGAGAGGAATTCAGTTCTTGCCAAATCGAACGGCCTCCCATGGTTTGACATGCCAATGAACGGTTGCCGTAGCCACCAGTTCACCTGCGGTATCGCGCAACTCAGAAGTCATCAAAAAACGGCTGGTTTTATCGTCGCGTTCTGACAAATCCGAACGAATCTGTGCATCGAGGTCTGCCGAAATTGATGCCTGAGCCACGCAATGCCCTGGAGCTGCACGGCGGTGGTAATCCACCTCCAACCGGTACATGATCAGCCGGTAGTCCTTCATATTGAACCGCTCCAAAACGCCCAAACCCGATGAGAACTCACAGGCTGTAGCCATAGCACAAGCGTGAATGCCCTTGAGGTGATTGCGGTTCTTGCGGCGATCTGGCAATTGAACCTTTGCCCCACTGGCCGTCAGCTCAACTATGCGGAAACCGTGAGGCGCATTGAACGGAAGTGCACGTCTGAAAAACACATTCAACCAAAAAGGCCGACCAGCTTTAGCTTGCGCAATGGCCCAATCAAAATAAGATTGCATCATCCTTCTTGGGTGATGTGATTTTGCTCCAAAACTCCTGCAATATTCGGACGGAAGTAGCCCGGTCCTTTCATGACTTTGCCGTCTTCCCGGTAGATCGGCTGGCCATCTGTTCCCAATTTGGACATATTGGAGGCCTGAATCTCCTTGAACACTTTTTCGATCACATGTTGCATGCCATGGCTCAAAATGGTTCCGCACAAAATATAAAGTTGATCCCCCAAAGCATCGGCAATTTCAACGGTGTCCTGGTTGAGGGCTGCCTCCAAATATTCTTCCGTTTCCTCGGCCATCAAACGGTGACGCAATCGCACCACTTCTTCTGAAAGTGAACCAGTTAACTCAGGTGCATTGGCGATGCCAAAACGATCATGAAACTCACGAACACAATCTACAATCTCTGAAAATGGAATGGAGTCGGCTGGGTGATGGGAGGATGACATAGAGCGTGAATACGGGGCGTTTAACATGATTTGACCAAGTCCACAAAGCAGGACTCGGAAGCGAAAGGTATATTCGCAAGGCTTTGAACCCAAATGCATTTTTGACGCTGTACGCATGGAAACAAATGAATCAACCTCTCCCATTGGAGAAGAAGTCATCCCCTCTGGATTGGAAACAAAGACGGTCGATGCTGAACCCAATTCCTCTGGAGCACCAGATATTCGGGCATTGAATGAACGCATAGGCAAGGCGAGTCAATTCGTAGACCTCTTGCGCATGGAGATGTCCAAGACCATCATCGGTCAAAGCGATATGGTCGACAAACTCTTGATTGGACTTTTAGGCAATGGGCACGTGCTGCTCGAAGGCGTTCCTGGATTGGCCAAGACCCTGGCGATCAAGAGTCTTTCGGATTCTGTTCAAGCGCAATTCAGCCGCATCCAATTCACGCCCGACTTGCTTCCAGCTGACCTGATTGGCACCATGATCTACAATCAAAGGGAAGAGAGTTTCAAGGTGAAGAAGGGGCCGATTTTTTCCAATTTCGTATTGGCCGATGAAATCAACCGGGCTCCTGCGAAAGTGCAGAGCGCGCTATTGGAAGCCATGCAAGAACGCCAAGTCACGATTGGGCCGGAGACCTTTGAGCTCCCCGACCCCTTCTTGGTTCTCGCAACACAAAACCCCGTAGAACAAGAAGGCACCTATCCCCTTCCTGAAGCCCAAGTCGATCGTTTTCTTCTCAAGGTGGTGATCGGTTATCCAACCAAGGAAGAAGAACAACAAATCGTTCGCGCCAACTTGCAACCAGGTGGCATGCGCACGCCCCAGGCTGTTGTCAAGCCGAAAGACATCATGAGCGCTCGCCAGCTGGTCCGCGAAATTTACCTCGACGAAAAAATAGAGCGCTACATCATCGAATTGGTGTTTGCGACTCGTCAACCCGAAAACCACGGATTGGGACATTTGGAGCAACTCATCAGTTTCGGAGCTTCTCCGCGCGCGAGCATTGGTTTGGGCATTGCTTCCAAAGCGCATGCTTTCTTGCATCATCGGGGCTATGTGACTCCTGAAGATGTGCGCGCTGTAGCGATGGACGTCATGCGTCATCGGATTGGTTTGACGTTTGAAGCCGAAGCGGAGAACATCAGCCAAGAACAAATTATCACCGAAATCATGGATCACGTTCAGGTCCCCTGAGGAACTGAATCCATTTGCATCACATGGATACAACGGAATTGATTCAGCGGGTTCGCCGGGTAGAATTAAAAACCCGCGGATTGAGCGATCGGATTTTTTCCGGCGAGTACCACAGTGCCTTCAAAGGGCGCGGTATGGCCTTTAGTGAGAACCGCGAATACCAGCATGGTGATGAAATTCGAACCATCGACTGGAATGTGACGGCGCGCATGGGGCATCCGTATGTCAAGGTGTTCGAAGAAGAGCGCGAATTGACGGTTTTTTTGTTGTTGGACGTCAGCGGATCCAACGCCACAGGCACACGGCAACGGACCAAGCGAGAATTGATTACCGAACTCAGCGCTGTCTTGGCGTTCAGCGCCATGGGAAACAACGATAAGGTGGGAGCCATCTTATTTAGTGACCGCATTGAACGGTTCATCCCGCCCAAAAAAGGACGTTCTCATGTGCTTCGCATCATTCGCGAAATCATAGAAATTGACCCGGAAGGAAAAGGAACGGACATTTCATCCGCCTTGGCGCATTTTTTGTCGGCCATGAAAAAACGCACCATCTCCTTCCTCATTTCCGATTTTAGAGATGAAGACTTTGAGCAGACCCTAAAACAAGCGGGACGTCGACATGACTTGGTGGCGCTGCGGGTGGAAGACCCGATTGATCGAACATTGCCCAATGTCGGATGGCTGCCTTTGCAAGACCCCGAAACTAGCCAAATCCGCTGGATGCAAACCAGCAGCAAACGTGTGCGGAAAAAGCATGCACTTGCTGAAATGGAGCGCGAAGAAGCATTGAAATCGCTCTTTGTGCGTTCGGGCGTGGATCAAGCCGTACTCATGACTGATCAGCCCTACGTTCAACCCCTCATGCAATTGTTTGATCGCCGTGGCTAATCGCATCACCTATCAAATCGGTTGCAGTATGGTGGCTTGGTGCTTCCTCTTAGCTACACCCACTGCGTCAGCCCAAGTGGTCACAATGCGACTAGATACGTCCACCATTGCCATCGGTGACCAGACCCAATTAACCATTGCAGCCAGCCGCGGCATCACCCAGTCCAATGGTTCCTTTGTTTGGCCCGTTTTTGGTGACACGTTGAATGGCGGACTGGAGCTGCTCCGACTTCTATCGACTGACACCAGCCTCACAGAGTTGGAATCCGGCGAAAGCGCTTTTGCCGTCTCCAAGACTTTTTTGGTCACCTGCTGGGATAGTGGTTTGGTCGCGATCCCACCGGTGACCTTGCTTTGGAATCAAGACTCTCTCTCTTCCAATCCAGTGGAGCTCCAAGTGTTGATGCCTGAACCCGGTGAAGCCGGGAAAATTGCGGCATCTGCAGACATCCGAGAGACCCAATGGAGTTGGCAAGAAAAACTCCAACGTTGGATGCCTTGGATTGCAGGTGCGACCATTTTTCTGCTGCTGTTGCTATTGATTATCCGGCGATTGCAGCGCATGGAACCGAAAGAACGCTCCGAAGAGAAGATTCCTGAAAAACCGAAAGAACTCGCTCACGTCGTGGCGTTGCGAGAATTGGAACGCATCCAGCTAGATGCCATTTGGAAGAGGGGCGAAACCAAGCGTCACCATGCCGAAATCAGCGAAGCACTGCGGCGGTATTTGGAGAACCGGTACCAATTCCCTGCATTGGAAAGATCCACCGAAGAGATCCAAAGAGGCATTGCTCAATTGCCGTTGCGAAAGGAAGAAGAGGAAATCGTCATCGAAGTGCTCCATTTGACGGATTTGGTCAAATTCGCGAAATGGAAACCCTCCGTGAGCGACCATGAACGGATGGTGCAACGGTCCATCGCCTTTGTTGAACACACCCTTCCCACCGAACCGGAAGGGAACGAAATTCAAACGTCATGAAGCGGGCTCTATGGATTGCG
>JAPKCA010000037.1 GCA_028823145.1 Flavobacteriales bacterium | reverse complement strand
GTTTTTACGGGCGATGGTCACATGGGCCGTGCAGCTGTTCCATCGGGAGCATCAACAGGGATTCATGAGGCCGTAGAATTGCGTGACGGAGGAGAAGAATGGATGGGAAAGGGAGTCAGCAAAGCGGTAGATCACGTCAACAACATTTTGGCTGACGAATTGAACGGCTTCGATGTGTTCGATCAGCGAGATATTGACCAAGTCATGATTGATTTGGACGGTACAGCCAACAAAGGAAAGTTAGGTGCCAATGCAATTTTGGGTGTTTCGTTGGCAGTAGCCCATGCCGCTGCAGATTGTGCAGGTCAGCCGCTATACCGTTATATCGGAGGAGTTAACGCGCACACCTTGCCCGTTCCGATGATGAATATTTTGAACGGGGGGTCACATGCGGATAACAAAATTGATATCCAGGAATTTATGGTGATGCCGGTGGGTGCAGAAACGTTTTCCGATGGCTTGCGCATGGGGACCGAAGTGTTTCATGCGTTGAAAGAGGTGCTTAAAAAGAAGGGACATTCCACGAACGTAGGAGACGAGGGTGGTTTTGCTCCGAATTTGGGGTCCAACGATGAAGCCATTGAAATTGTCATCGAGTCGATAGAAAAGGCGGGCTACCGTCCGGGTGAAGATTTGCTCATTGCACTGGATGCCGCGGCTTCTGAATTTTACGACAAGGAAAAGGGCTTGTATCTCTTTGAATCCACTGGCGACCGGATGAATGGAGATGAGATGGTTGGGTTCTGGAAGAGTTGGTGTGATAAATATCCGATCATCAGCATCGAAGATGGACTGGACGAGGATGATTGGGACGCCTGGAAGACCTTGACGCAGAAAGTAGGTGATCGAATTCAGTTGGTCGGGGATGATTTGTTTGTGACCAATACCCACCGTTTAGCACGAGGCATTGAGAATGACATAGCCAATTCTATCTTGATCAAGGTAAATCAAATTGGGACTTTGACTGAAACCATTGATGCCGTTAGTTTGGCTCACCGTAATCGCTACACCAGTGTGATGAGTCACCGATCGGGTGAAACAGAGGATACGACCATTGCCGATTTGGCGGTGGCATTGAATACCGGACAGATCAAGACTGGATCGGCTAGCCGTTCAGACCGTGTGGCCAAGTACAATCAATTGCTTCGAATTGAGGAGGAATTGGGAGAGGCGGCCGTTTATCGAGGCGTGGCTTTTCGAGATTGAATCTTGCTTTGTTCGAACAAAAAAGCCCCGACTTGATGGTCGGGGCTTTTTTGATGAAGTGAGATGAGAATCACTGAATTGCACGGGGATCAATCCAGGCGTCCTCCCGCCTTCTTGTCCTCCCAGTTTTTGGTAAAGGGAATGGGGTCGATTTGACCAGGAATTCGCTGAATCAGCCCGTAAATCCGGTATTCTGTTCTGCGGTTTTCTTGATGACTGACGATCGAACAAGGGGAGCCAGGTTCACAGTCATTGCGTAGGTTTTTGCTACCTAAACCGACGGCGATGAGCTGCTTTGAAGACACCCCATGCTTCATGAGGAATGATTCGATTTCGATGGCCCGTGATTTACTGGTTTTAACTGTTTTGTCATCCGCACTGACTTGGTAGCTCGAGGCATCTTCATACGTTCGAATTTCCAACAGGATTTGTGAGTTGAGTTTGAGAAAATCCGCTAAATCCACCAAATCAAACTGTGCTTTTGCTTTTAGCAGCATTTGATTTTCTCTCCAATTGGTTCCGACCAATTCAAACGGCTTGCCGCCCATGAGTGTTTGGGCGAAACGGTAATCGCGGAGTTGTCCTATTTCGGAAAGGACGATTTCTTCTTGTTGTCCTAGGTCGTCCGAAGAAACGATTCTACGATCGATGATGTGTCCGGGCATTCGGGACTCCATTCGATAGGTTCGGCCTGGAGGTAAAGGCAATCGGAGCGAACCGTCCAAACCGGTTACAACCGTGATAGCTGATGCGTCTTCTATGTCAATCAAAGTAATGGGTGCCCTTGGAATCCATTTACCTGTTTTGTTGGAAACGGTGACAACATCATAAATGGCGGGTGACTCTACAAGGTCAATGCGGTAAATCTGATCAATTCCTGAGCGGTTTGAGCAGATAAATCCTTTGCGGTTGTCGGGTTCTAAGACCAAGGAGTAATCATCGGTCATGGTGTTGATTGGAAAGGCAAGACGTTGCGGTTGCATCCATACCTCGCCTTCTCTCCAATGTGTCGCGCGGTTTTCGGCGTCTAATTGGGAGCAATAAATGTCCAATCCGCCAAACGATGGGTGGCCATTGGAAGAGAAATAAAGGGTTCCATCTTCCGCAAATGAAGGAAATACTTCATCACCGGGCGTGTTGATTTTGGGTCCAAGGTTGATGGGGTCACTCCAAAATGTTCCATTCCGTTCTGAGTACCAGAGGTCCATGCCTCCTTGGGATTCGGGTGATGGAATGTCCGTAGAGAAATAGAGTTTGGATCCATCGAGCGACCACGTGGGATGGGCAAACGTGTAGCCCTTCTCTACAAAAGGAAACGAACGAGGTTCTGACCAGCGACCTGAGGCGGTTCTCTTGGATACGAACAGTTTGTGACCACCTGTTTGCGGATCTCCAAACCAGCCCATTCCATCTTTGCCTTTGCGAGAAAAGGCAATGGATCGTCCGTCAGGAGATAAACTTACAAATCCATCATGCGCTGGAACATCCCAAGCGTCTATCTGTGACGTACGCATCACGCGGCGGTCTCGCTGAGCCAAGTCAATGATGTACATTTCATTCAAATCCAAGCGGGACACCGATTCGGTGGATCCCCACTCGTATGGCTCGGTTGAAAAATAGACGAAGCCTTGGCTCATTCTTGGTGCGGCAGCAACCGCTATTTCGGGAATCTCAAAAATAGAAGTTTGCCAAAACCTCGGGTCGGCTTCGATGTGAAGTTGTTTTTCGCATTTGTTCCACAATGCCTCCGCATACACTCCCGGTTCATCTGAAATGATAACGAACTCCAAAATCTCAGCGGACTCGGCATAGCGACCTTGATTCATCAGTGCAGAAGCCCAGTTGATTCGGTCTTGATCGGTCAGAACCGAGCGGAGCTCCAATTCCTGATAGGTTTTTTCGGCGGCGTCAAAGTCGGATAGGAGCAATTGTGTATTGCCCAAAAGACGCCAAGCCATAGTGTCATTGGGCCATTGGGTAACCGCCAATTGCAAAGACTTGGTGGCATCTTGGTACCGTGTTTCATCAAAAGCACGAACACCTTTCCAAAAATGTCGCGAGGAGCACGAATGCAGGAGGGTCATGCTTCCGCATGCAATCATCAGAAGGAGCGCAAATCGATGAGTGCTCATGGCACAGATCGATTTTTTAGGGCGGTAGGGTTTCTTCAAAATCAAGCCAACGGTGAATCGGTGGAGACATTTCCACTGTTAGCAATATTATTCGATAAGCACCTACTCTAAACCTCCGTTTTCACGGAGTTTCCACAATGCAATATGGGATAAAGCGATTCCTGCGGCGACCGAAACATTTAAGCTACCTGTCTTTCCAGTCATCGGTAGATTGACTTGCATCTCGCATTTGTGGAAAACATCGGATGAGATTCCTTTTTCCTCATCTCCCAAAATCAAGCAGAGTGGCAGGGGTAGAGGGGTTTCATGGATCGGTTGCGCCGCTTTTTCTGAAAGAGCCACCAATTTGATTCCATTGGCAATCAAGGTTTGCATGGCCTCACTCATGCTAGAAGTACGAGCTACGGGCAATCGAAGCAATGCTCCAGAAGAGGATTTGATGGCATCTTCTTGAATCGGCGCCACACCTGATGCAGGGATGATAAGTGCCGTAGCGCCAAAACATTCGGCAGTTCGCGCAATCGCTCCCAAATTCCTCACGTCGGTCACACCATCAAGCGCCACGAAAAAGGGTGGCTTACCAGACTCATAAGCCCGTGAAATGAGCTCTTCAAGCGGCTGAAAAGTGATGGGAGAGAGAAAAGCGACGAGGCCCTGGTGATTTTTTTGCGTGATGCGATCCATTTTTTCGCGTGGAACACGTTGCACGGGAATTTCCAGTTCACGCAATTGCTTCAAGAGGGCAACGGTACGGTCGCTTTTTTCATCCCTTTGGATGAGGACGCGCTGAAATTCCTTTCCCGCATCCAACGCTTCCATGATGGGATGCCACCCAATGATGAGCGCAGCTGATTCGGGGTCTCGTGGGCGGAAATTTCCACTACTACGCTGCTTTCCATAAGAGCGAGGTGATGCCGGTTGACGACTAGCGTCGAAAGAGGATGGAGGCTTGCGACGGGGGTCGGGCGGCCCTGGAGGGAAATCTGGAGACATGTGTGGCCTTGTATTCGGTCAAAGGTACTTTCGAAAAAAGAACTTCAGTCCGGTTGGATCCGTCCGTTCCTCCAATTCGTGACCATCCGATCCCAAGTCGGCCGGTATAGGATGTTTCGACTCATGCGAAAGAATTGATCGTCCCAGGGGTGTTGGGTCCGCATAAAACGAAATGTAATGGCATTGGCCGACCCCTCTTCGCCATAAACCCACCATTCGCTGCCACCTGTTTTTCGGATTTTAGTTGGGATCCCAAACACGATGTGTACCATGCCCCGGTCGGTTCTCCAACCTTCAAGGACTCCCGAAAAGTATCGGTTGGCTTCCTCCACGCGACCGTAGTATGTAGAAATCATTTGGGCGGCCCGGTCTTTTTCATTGGCGCAATTCAACCAAAAGGCATCCAATGCAGCTTTGCTGTCTTCGCTGGCCACCATTCGCTCATACTCTTTTCTGGAAGTGATGTAGCGGCAGGACTGAATCATCACACGGAGGTCTCGAACTTGGTCGAAGGGAAATTGGGTACCATAAACCCTTTGTACGATCCGCGGTTCGGCGGAATTCGCGTCAGCGATGATGTTAACCCCTGGCTGTACGATGTACGAGTTCCATCGACTGTTCCCGGATACAATGGTTGAACGAATCAAGGGTTCCAAGGTGTCCGAACGGTCCTTGACATGTGAAAAGGGAGGCGAAGGAAGTGTGGTGGGAACAGCCGCGCTGGCGTGATGCCAAGTGCTTCCCGTTGGCGAGGAGAAATACAACGTGTCTCCTACCACGGCATGCTTGGTGTTCAAAGGCCATCCATCTGAATGGTAAGCTGGGAGCGAAGCTTCCTTGGTCAAAACATCGGTGGTCCATGCGTGCCGAACGTTGCGTTGAAGGTCTGTGATGGACAAAGGAATTTCCTCCACAAGCTGACCTGCCCACTCTGGGAAGACTTCATGCCAATCCAATCGAACATGCTTCCGATTCCAGCGTGAGGCTCCTGAAACCAACGTATCCACCCATGTGAAGCGATGTGCTCCCACGGTGCACTCCAATTGTGAAACAAAGGGCGATTGCGGGGATTCTCGGAGGTACAAGCATTCTTTACGAGTTACATCAAAAAACACATCAACGGAATCGGTTGACCCCGGAATGGCAACTCCTCTTGGATGCAAAGTGTGCGACTCAAAATCGTACGGTCGCTGCGAATGGCTCAAAGCCATGTTGGATTGCATCGTACAACCAACGAGGATTGCACCAAAACAACATCCGATGACCCAAGAAACCCACTGATTCATTCTGCGTCCATTTCAGGGAGTTTTGGGGCAAAGTCCAAAAGCTCTTCCGAATCACGGACGGCTTCGGGCAAAACGGATTTTACGGGAATACCGAGTTCTCGCATCATTTCCGCTTGCCGGATGACACTTCCCTTACCAGTTTTGAGCCGCTTGATGGCTTCTTCGTAGCTGTCATTCGCTTGCTCGATTCGTTTGCCAACATCGAGCAATGAGCCCACGAAACGATTCAACTGATCATAGAGCTTACCTCCGCGTTCCGCGATGAGTTGGATGTTTTCTTTTTGTTCCTCTTGCTGCCAAACGTAGCTGATGGTCCGCAAGGTTGCAATGAGCGTGCTGGTTGAGACCAGGAGCACATTTTTCCGCAATCCTTCTTCTTGAAGCGACGGGAGAGCCTTCCCCAATGCCATCCATGCGGCTTCTACGGGGACGAACATCAAGGTGTAATCGGTGCTCTTTCCGTACAGCTGGGAGTAATTTTTGGAGCCCAGCTCCTTGATGTGCTTGGTGACACTTTGAATGTGGAGCTTTTCCTGAGCATCCAATGTTTCGGGGTCTTCGGCATGGGTCATCCGTTCGTATGCGGTGAGGCTCACCTTGCTGTCGATCACCAAGACTTTTTCATCCGGAAGGTGAATGAGGAAATCGGGACGGAGAAGACGTCCATCGTCATTGCGAGCGGAGGATTGTTTGGAGTAGTGAGTGCCTTCCACGAGTCCCACCTGTTCCAGAATGCGTTCCAATTGATATTCTCCCCAATCGCCTTGGACTTTGCTATCGCCCTTCAAGGCGGAAGTTAAATTTTGCGCATCGGCCCGCAAGGACTGGTTCAAGGTGAAGAGTTTTTCCAATTCCTTGTCAAGCTGCCCCAATTGCTTGCGTTCATCCCCATAGAATTCTTGCATTTGCTTTTGCAATTCGGCAAATCGCTTTTGAATAGGATGCAGAACCTCTTGCATGGTTTCCTTCCCTTTGTCTGAGAGCTGTTTGTTGTGGCGCGCCGCATTTTCTTCCAAGATGGAGCGAGCCAAAAGATCAAACTCTTGTCGCATTCGCACCTCTCTTTCCGCTTGATTTGATTCAAAATCTTCCACTTTCTGCGTGGCCTTCCCCCGATCTTCTACAGCTTTTTGGAGCGTATTCTGCATTTCTTCCAATTCGGATCGCAAGCGATTGCACTCGGCAATGCGTTCATCGCGCTCGAATTTAATGCGGTTAACCGACTCGGAATCAGAATCATTAAACCCCGATCCTGATTGATGTTTCCGGTGATTTGAACGCCATATCATGGCTAAAATCGCGGCGCTCATTAGGATCAGAATAAAGAATAGGGTGGTGATAAGTTGTGGATTCTCCATGTGAGGAATATACATAGAAACGTAACCTTGATGAAGGAATTTCCGTTTGGAGTGTTAATCTTAAATCAACCGCATCATGTCACGGTTTATACAATGGACTTTAGGGCTTTGCATCGCTGCTGCGTTGTTTGCCTCTTGCTCGACTAGCTACCAGGCCTGTGCTGCTTACGCAGAGGTTGAAGTTTGCGAGTGATCCCAACTGAACATAACATTCTTTTGAACTTCTGCGTGCAGTGATCGGGCGACCGGACATGCGCGCGTTGTTCGTTCTAGGATCTGCTGGTGTTTTTCGGAAACGCCGGTGATCGATACCTCGAGCTTGATGTTAATCGAGGCAATTCTGCGTGGATTGCTTGCCATTTTCTTCCAAACTCGGGCCTCCATCTTAATTTCTGGGTAACCTAGACTTTTCGCTTTGATGCCCATAATGGTCATCACACAGCTGCAAAGCGCAGCGCTGACGAGGTCTGTCGGTGAAAAGGCTTCACCGAGGCCGTTGTTGTCCAACGGTGCGTCCGTCATGACATGTTCTCCTGATTTCACGTGTTCCATCACGGTTCGAAAAGGATCCTGATACGAAAGTTTGAAGTGGGGAGGAGAAAGTGCAGTCATGGGGTGTCATTAAATTGTCCAACAGTTGCAAAGGTGCGATGCTTCCTGCGTGTTCCGAATTAACTTTGTGTCAACTATGCCACGGGAATTCAAAATCGTTTCAATCCTTCCGGGATGCTTGCTGGTTTTCAGCGGGTTGTTCACGGTGAGCTTGTGCGGGCAAATTAAGGATGTCGTGGCCACTGGAGACCAAGCCGTTTATGGGGCTGATGGAAGTGTGCAAGTCCCCCTGACCGATGAAGCGCAGTTTGGAGTGATGCTCCACACCCAAGGCGTGGGGCTGACCGCTCGTCGTGGTTTTTACCAAAATGCATTTCGAATTAAGTGGTGGGGGGTTGATCTGTTGACCTATAAACATCCGAAGGAAGAGCGGACTTCCAATCCGGTTTATGAGGATGGCAGGCCCTATGTCTATGGAAAAGTCAATACGTTGCAGATGCTGCGCTTATGGCGTGGGGGCCAGAAATTGCGAAGTGAGAAATTACGGAAGGATGCGGTTCGTTTCAGCACCCATTGGCGCTGTGGAGTTTCACTTGGCGTGTTGAAGCCGGTGTATATGGAAATCGGTTATCCGGACATCCCCTATGATTACATCGCAACGGAACGGTATGATCCCGATGAGCATTTCTCCAATGACATTTATGGCCAAGCGGCCTGGATGAATGGCTTGGACGAACTGCGGGTTGTTCCAGGCTTGCATGGGAGCTATGGCTTGGATTTTGAGTACGGGGGAGTGCGCCATGTGCAGCGGACGTTGGCTGTGGGATTGGCTCTAGATGCTTTCTTGGAATCGCCAGATATTTTTGCAGAGAAGTTTGAACAGAATAACCGCTTTTTTGTCACTTTGTTTGCGACCTTTGAAATAGGTAGCAATTGGACCCGATAAAGATGACATTTCCCTCTCAAGCATCGCACGAGTTGCCGACTACCGCTGGTGGGAATCAGCGGGTACCCAAGCCCAAGTGGTTGCGGGTCAAGCTTCCTACAGGAGAGCCGTACAAAAAGGTTCGCGACATTGTCTCCGAACATCAACTGCATACCATTTGTGAAAGCGGGCATTGCCCGAATATGGGAGAGTGTTGGGGGGCTGGAACTGCTACTTTCATGATTCTGGGGAACATTTGTACCAGGAGTTGCGGATTCTGCAATGTGTCGACAGGCAAGCCCTTGGAAGTGGACACGTTTGAGCCGGGTCGGGTGGCGAAATCGGTCAAATTGATGGAGGTCAAGCACGCGGTCATCACTTCAGTCGACCGCGATGATTTGCCAGATGGAGGAAGTGAAATATGGGCGCAAACGGTTCGGGCCATTCGCCATCACAGCCCTGGAACAACCTTGGAGACCTTGATTCCTGACTTTGCGGGGAAATGGGAGAATTTGGCTCGGGTCATCCAAGTCGCTCCCGAAATTGTCTCACACAACCTGGAAACGGTTCGTCGTTTGACGAAGCATGTGCGCATTCAAGCCAAGTACGACCGAAGCATCGAAGTCCTCCGCCGGTTGCGACAAGCCGGTATGAAAACCAAGTCCGGTATCATGCTAGGGTTGGGTGAAACGGTAGAGGAGGTCGTGGAGGCGATGGATGATTTGCGCAGTGTGGATTGCCAGGTTCTTACGTTGGGACAGTATTTACAGCCAACCGCAAAGCACCTGCCTGTTGTTGAATTCATCCATCCAGATGTGTTTGCTGAATTGAAGGTGATTGGCCTCGAAAAAGGCTTCCGATTCGTGGAGAGTGGACCCCTTGTCCGGTCAAGCTATCACGCAGAAAAGCACCTATTTTAATCTTGGATTTTTGCGTTTGAGGTAGTGAATTCAGCTGATGGCGGATAATTCCAATGCATTCATCCCAATCGTGCACTTGCTGTAGATTGTGATTGAGCGTGGTTGCCAAATGACGACCACCTTTGTTGTACCTTTCCATTCCTGAATGGACAAAACTGTAACCATGCAATTGAAGAAGTTTTTCGCCGCCAGTTCTGTGGCAATTTTAGTGTTCTTGGGATGGAACCTCAATTCACAGAACTCTGACTTACTCACCGTTTCTGAAGATGGAATTGCGGCCTATGCGCCTCGAACCGTTTCACCTCTTGAATCCTCGGCCGAAGGAGCCTGGGAAATCCAAAGGATGATGCGCGGAGATATTGAATCCGGAGAAATGAATGAGGCCGGTCTTCGTGAATTGGAAGAAGAGGTCATACGAATGGCAGCGCAACAGGTGCAGGATGGCCGTTCGACCGACCATTATTGGAATGAAATGGGTCCGGACAACATCGGTGGTCGTACTCGTGCCATTGCGGCGGTTATTCCAGCGGATGGAAGCGAAGAAAGTGTTCTTTATGCCGGCGCGATTTCTGGTGGTTTATGGAAAAGCGACAACGGTGGAAATGACTGGAATCAGATGTTTGGATTGGACAACATGATGATTGGCTCGATTGCTATTGCAGGCAATGGTGACATTTATATTGGTTCAGGATCCATGTTTGATGGAGGCAATGGCCAAGGCGGAAGCGGCTTTCGAGGACGGGGTATCTGGTGGTCGAACGATGGGGAGAATTTCTCTATTGTAGAGGGAGCGGATCCAGCTGCTTTTAGCTCGGGTGACTTTACTGCGGTAGATGCCATGGTGGCTGACCCGACGATCCCTAGCCGAGTTTGGTTTGGTTGTGACGCGGGTTATGGCTTGATTGAAAACGGGGTATTGAACATGAGTCCTGGAAACATCAATGGCCCGGTCACAGACCTCGTTATCGCTCCCGATGGATCGTACATGTTGGTCGGAATGGCCAATTGCCGAGTCTACCGAAGTAATGGAACGGATTTCACATCTTTCGAAAGCATTTCAGGCTCAAACAATGATGATACAGTACTCCCCCAAAGCGGCAATGGCCGTGTGAGGATAGATATTTCGTTGGATGATCCAGCAAGCGCATTTGCCGTCTTCGCTACCAGCGGAGGTTCTTTTGGTGGATTGTATCATTCAGCAAATGCGGGATTGACATGGTCCAATGTTTGGCCAAACGACATCGCTGAAGCCACCCCGCTTCCGCGCAACCAGGGCATTTATGACTTGGCATTGGGTATTCAACAGGGCAATCCGGAAATGGCCTATGTGGGCGGAATTGAATTGTGGCGTTCTGGCCCTTCTCAGCAAGCTGAATTGGCAGCATACGCTTTCGATTTTGCAGGAACAGATATCGATGTCCATGCGGACATCCATGAAATCATTTTCACGCCGTTTGGAAACATGTACATTGCTACGGACGGTGGTTTGTACAAGAGCACAGATGGAGGGGAGTCCTATGTCGATATCAACCGAGATTATTCGGTCACGCAGTTTTACGCTATGGCCCATAGTGCACGCAGCGCCGTTTTGGGTGGAACTCAAGACAATGGTTCACTGTTCATTCCGGCGAGCAATTATTTCTTGAGTGACCAAGAGGCCGTAGATGTGAACGGTGGCGATGGCTTTGATTGCGCGATTTCCCAAATTACCGAAGTGGAAGGATACGAGTATGCATACTATGCAGCTTCTCAAAATGGTGGATTGGTGCGTGGAACGGTTGGTCCAGGTGAGGTCAATAACTACGGTAAGTTCTATGACGAAAATATTTCCGAATTGATGAATGAAGACGGTGAAATTGGACAGTTTTACTCGGTGGTTCGTTTGTACGAGAACACAGAAGATCCGGACACGCAGCAGTCGGTCATCTTGGTCAACCCTCATGGGGTAACGGTTACAGATAGTTCATTCACATTGTCGACGGCCAATCAAAACTTGGACTTTGAGTTCACTCTTCCAGCAGGCGTTGAGTTGCCTTACTACGATGAATTGATTCGTCCTGATCGTTGGTTGGATTTCGCTTTGGAAGAGGATCCAGATTATTTCTGGATGGACCCTCAAGAGTCGACCATTTCCTTGGATTGTGTCACGGACAGTGTCCTTGCTGGTCAAGAATCAGTGATTACGGATATCACGCCGATTGTGGATTCGGTTTATGTTGAAGCATGGGATGAGTGGGTTTTCAATACGATTGGTTACGATACGACATTTACCATGGTTGATGTGTTTGATGTGACCACGATTTGTGATACGATCTATTTCCACCCGGGAGATACCCTGCTGAATGTCCCTGGCCGCTTGTTGGTTCCCGATCCTTACACCACCATGACCATTGCTGGCTTTAACGGAGGAACCGGAATCTGGATGACGCGGGATGGATTGAACTTCAATACGACGCCATCTTGGATTCGTTTGGACAATGCACCAACCGGTACCGGTACGAAGGCTGTTGAGTTTACTGTAAATGTTGAGCCTGAAGCAGGCAACCACATGTTTGTCAGTGGGTGGAATGGCAAGCTCTACCGTTTTGACGGCATGGAGTCGATTTACAGCCAAGCGGATGTGCCAGCTAATATGGGCAAGCAAATTCGTTCTTTGGGTGCAGCGATTACAGGAGTTTCCGTGGATCCGAATGACCCCAATCATGTGGTGATTTCAGTAGGGGGTTACGGCTCCATCAATACGGGAAAAGTGCAAGAGACGTTCAATGCGTTGGCGGATACCCCGACTTGGACGAACATTTGGAATGTCGACAACTTGGGTCAGATGCCTTGCTATG
The DNA here is from genome assembly GCA_028823145.1 of Flavobacteriales bacterium. GTDB lineage: Bacteria > Bacteroidota > Bacteroidia > Flavobacteriales_D > Sanyastnellaceae > UA16. The sequence continues at coordinate 7,800 of JAPKCA010000037.1, read as the reverse complement.
ACGTGGTCATTGATGCCATGGATCCAACAGGGAATACCATCCTGGTGGGAACAGAGTACGGTGTCTTTGCAACGGACAACGGTGGAGACGATTGGATTATTTCTAACCAGAATATGTCCTCTACGCCTGATCAAATGACAGCCCCTGTGTTTGACCTGAAGCAACAATGGCGTGGCGCCAAAGCTTGGATCAATCCATCAAACCAAGGGGCGATTTATGCAGCGACTCATGGACGGGGTATTTTCCGATCTGACTTGTTCTTGGGGACAACAGAATGGGATGTAGCTGATGGATCGATTGTGCAGGTCATGGATGTCTATCCAAACCCCGTTACGGGTGCGGCTGTTACGGTTCAGTCTCAATCGATGCGTGGCGATTTCCAACTGCAAGTATTCGATTTATCGGGTCGTCTTGCTGTGGATCAACCGATTCGGGCATACATCGGTTCTCCTTTGAATTTGGACGTGAGCGGTTTGAAGAATGGCACGTATGTGGTGCGCATGGCCAATGGCCAATTCCAACAAACTGCGAAGATGCTGATCCGCCGATAAGTTGGTTGGATGGCAAAGAAAAATCCCCGCTAGAGCTTTGTTTCTAGCGGGGATTTTTTTCGTTTTGAACATGTTGCTTCACGTCGAAGCTTCAGGCATATCGAGATGGGCGACACCATTCTCGATCCGAGCAGATGTGAAATGATGAAGCCAATCGCCCAGGTTGATGTATCGCGCGTCCGCCTTTCCCTCTAAGGGGTGAGGGACGGGGAGGTCCAATGGCAAATGCCGGTGGCCAAAAAGAAAACAATCAATGTCTTCCACTTCCAGCACTTTTCGGCAGTGCTGCCATAGCCATTCGTTTTCTGGGCCGGTGTACGTGTGGAGTTGGTTCCCTTGAACCGCTCGGCTGTTTTTGGAGAAATAGGAGGCCAACGCAATGCCCCAATCTGGGTGCAAAAGCCGAAATGCGGCTTGAGCTGCCGGAAGGGTGAATAAGCGTTTGAGGCGCTTGTATTGAGCGTCACCAGGCCCGAGGCCATCCCCATGACCAATCATGCATCGAAGGCCATCATAGTCCCGAATAATCGATTTACGATGCAGACTGACACCCAGCTCATCCTCGAGATAGCCGAAGCTCCATAAATCGTGGTTGCCCACATGAAAATGAACCGGGATTCCAGCATCGGTAATTTTTGCAATGGCACCCAATAACCGCACCGATCCTTTCGGCACTGCACGATGGTATTCAAACCAAAAGTCAAATAGGTCACCCACCAAGTGGATCTCCGTAGCAGGCCCTAGTTTGGCAAGACCTCGACCACTGGCCGCGTCTTCCAGCCATTTGACAAAGCGGCGTTCACGTTTGAGGCTCTCCGACTGATTGGGGGATCCAAGGTGTAAATCGGAAGCGAGGTGAACGCGATGCAAACGAATCAGTTATGGAAGAAGTTCATTCAACTTGGCCAACAACATGCTACCGCGCAAGTGGGTGGCGACAATGGTTCCTTCTTGATCAATCAGGACAGCATGCGGTACGCTGTGAACACCATAGGAGCGTCCAGCGGCATTGCTCCAACCAGCTAAGTCGCTCACGTGATTGGGCCAAACGAGACCGTCCTGTTCAATGGCACGAGTCCAGCGATCCACGTCTTTATCCAATGAAACAGAAAAGACTTCGAACCCTTTGCTTTTATACTGGTCGTACGCTCGTACCAATGTTGGGTTTTCGCGGCGACAAGGTCCACACCAAGAGGCCCAGAAATCGATGAGAACCATTTTTCCACGGAGATCGCTCAGCTTGCGTGTTTTTCCATCTGGATCGTTCATGACGATTTCGGGAGCTTCATCTCCAATACCGTATTTGGCGTTTTTCTTTGGTCGGGGTGCATTTGCACCGTTGCCATTCTGAATGGCACGCTTTGCGTTCATTGGATTCGCTTTCGCGGTTTCTGCCGCAAGGGCCGCTGTCAATGCCTGGTGGTAGGATCCGTTTTCTAAATCGGTCTTTGTGCTTTTAAGCACACCTTCGAACAAAGCTTGATTCGATCGAACATCCAAGTGTTCTAACGGCCCGAGTGAGGAGGGTGAACCCTTGTGGTCCTGAATGAATGACTTGCTCCAGTCGTTTATGTCATTTTTAAGTTGAGATGAACGGTCGGATATTTCTTGGCGTTTTTGGTTGTCTTTGGCGTTTTGCATCGCAGCCCGCAACATGCCCATGTTCTCTTGCATGGGCATGGCTTTGGAATAGTAAACTGAGGCTTCTTGAGAGGCTGAGGAGCCCTTCACCTTGGCATCGACGATAAAACCTCCCGGTGGAACGGTTGCTTCAACATGGATGTGCATGGTGCTGTCCATAATCAAAACCATGGGTGTGCTCTTACTCACCATGAGCTGGTAGAAATCCATGACAAGGTTTTCTTTTGGCTCCAGCGTGAAATTCCCTTCCATGTCAGAATAGGTGGCATCGAGGGCCACGAATTCCCCCGCTTGTCCAGTTCTTCCGGGGACCCATTTTCGCAATTCGACTTGGACACCTTGTCCTTCATTTCCAAGCAGGACCCCTTCCACAACATTGCCTTTTTTAGGAGCGCAACCGGAAAAAGCCCAGGTCACCAAGAGTATGATATATAACGCAATCCCAGAGCGCATAGACGTTGCAAGTTTCTTCATTGTTCAAATATCTTGATTTTTCGCCAGTTTACAGTCGCAACGGAGAGACTAACGTGAATTCTCGCCTAATTCGTATTGCTGCAACATGCTCGCAAGCCAGTCTTGGATAGGAGTCTGAGGAATAAGTACCGCTTGAATCGGCTCGTAGCGGATGTCCATTTCAGCGGTGTCGAGGTGCTCCAACCGTGTGGCATCTTTTTCTGTGGTAATCAAGGCGTGCAGTCGGTCGGAGTCCAGGATGGTTTTCCAACGCTTGACATCGGCTTCAGAAAAATGTTTGTGATCTGTATGTGCCTCTCTCCTCACCACCTGGAACCGCTCGGTCAGGCGCTCCATGAATCGTTCCGGACGAGCAATGCCAGCCACGGTGAGAATTCGTTCACGTTGAGCTGGAGGTGATCCCGGCAGCCCATTTTTAGCCGGTTGGTTGTCGGGCCAAGTCCGCAATGGCATGGCCTGCATGCTGGTTCCGAAATGGACGCGATGCAAAGGCCAGCCTGCTTCTTTAAGAGCCAACTCCAGTGTGCCAGAAGCGTCAAAGGGCAATCGGGTGACGATGGCGCCATCTGCATGAGTCATCCGCGAAGGCAAATCCCGCAGTCGTCCCAAAGGCAGCAATCGATCCTTTTCTATGGGTTGAGTCGAGTCCAAGACCAGCAACGCTATGGTGGGTTTTAATTGCCGATGCTGCAACGCATCATCGCAGACCACCCATTGAAGATCGGGCTCTTCATCTCGCATTTTACGCAAACCGGCCAGCCGATTCTCGCAGACAGCAACCGGTACATGAGGAAGTTTGCGCCGCAGCATAAGCGGCTCGTCTCCTACGATGGAAGCAAAGTCCGATTCGCTGACCCATCGAAATCCTTTTGTTTGTCGACCATAACCCCGGCTGAGAATTCCCACGTGGCCTTCTCCTAGAATTTTCTCCAGTTCCAGGACGAGTAATTCGGTCAAGGGAGTTTTGCCAGTGCCTCCAACCGTTAGATTGCCCAAAACCAACGTGGGTAGCGCACCGGGCTCGCTTTTGAGGATTTCAGTATCGTACAATCCATGGCGCAACCGGAGGATGAGTCCGAAGAGGACGCTCCATGGCCAAAGAAAGATTGTGCGAATCATACCGCTAAAATTACGTGATGTTCTGAAGCGCAATTACCTTTGAGTCATGCAAGTTGCGCAATCAGTTACCGTACAGGACCTCGTAGAGGTGTTGGAGCAGTGGGCACCGCCCGTTTTGCAGGAATCCTACGACAATTCGGGATTGCTCGTTGGGAACGGATCAGACCCCATTCAAAGTGTATTGGTTTCGTTGGACTGTACCGAAGAAGTGGTCGCCGAAGCAATACGGATGGGGGCTGGAATGATTGTCTCGCATCACCCGATTGTGTTCAATGGATTGAAACGATTGACTGGAGCAAATCACGTTGAACGTACCGTCATGGCGGCCATTCGAGGGGGCATTGCTTTGTATGCGATCCATACGAATTTGGACAATGTGGCGGATGGGGTGAATTTTAAATTGGGAACGACCGTAGGTTGTCTACCGGAGTCATTGCGCATTTTGAGGCCCAAGCCGGGACTCATGCACCAGGTGGTCGTTTATGTTCCGTCAGAGCACGTGCAGCTGGTGCAACAAGCGATGTTTGATGCGGGGTCAGGTCAAATAGGGAAGTACGATGAGTGCGGTTGGTCTGTCCCTGGGAAGGGAACCTTTCGCCCGTTGCCTGGGTCAGAGCCATACAGTGGAGAAGAAGGATTGCGCCATCAGGCTGACGAAGTGCGTTTGGAAGTCGTGGTGGAATCGTGGAAATTGGGTGGGGTGCTGGCCGCCATGAAAGAGGCACATCCGTACGAAGAAGTGGCCCATGGGGTTTGGACCCTTCAAAACACATCGGGCCATGTGGGCAGCGGGATGTTTGGACAGCTGATTGAGCCCCTTTCGGAGGAGTTATTTTTGGACGGTTTGAAGAATCAGTTGGGTTGTGCGGTCATTCGGCATACGAATTTGAGGAATCGCCCCATTCAAAAAGTAGCGGTGTGCGGTGGGTCGGGAAGTTTTTTGCTGGATGACGCAATCCGAGCAGGAGCTGACGTTTTCGTGACTTCTGACTTCAAATACCATGAGTTTTTTGGGGCCGAAGGGCGCATTCTAATTGCCGATGTTGGCCATTATGAAAGCGAATGGAAAACAACGCACCTGATTGTCAGCAGGCTAAACGATTATTTCCCTAATTTTGCGGTCCATTTGGCTCAGGCCAATCCGAATCCTATTCACTATCGCTGACTCATACCATGGCTAAGAAAACCACAGTTTCCACTGCTGAAGATAAGCTCCGGGCTCTCTACGATCTGCAACTCATTGACTCTCGAATCGACCGCATTCGAGTGGTTCGCGGTGAATTGCCGTTGGAAGTAGAGGACTTGGAAGATGAAATCGAAGGACTGCGCACCCGTTTGGAGCGCTTAGAGGAAGAAGTCGATTTGGTGAACCAGCGCATTTCCGCATACAAGCTCACCATTGAGGAAAGCAAAGCCCTGATTACCAAGTATACAGAGCAACAAAACAACGTGCGGAATAACCGCGAGTTTGATTCCTTGAACAAGGAGATCGAATACCAGACGTTGGAGATTGAATTGTGTGAGAAGAAAATCCGTGAGTGCATGGCGCAGGCTGAACAGAAAGCAGCGGTGGTCATCACGGATAAAGAGAAAGTGGAGATGCGAGACGCGGACCTTGTTGGGAAGCGCTCTGAATTGGCAGAGATCATTGCAGAGACGAAGGCAGAGGAAGACGTTTTATCCGGCCTTAGTGCGTCCATGGCCAAGGGCATCGATGACCGTTTGCTCGGAAGTTACCGACGGATCCGTGGTGCTGCGAAGAATGGCTTGGCGGTTGTGCCGATTGAGCGTGAGGCTTCAGCTGGTTCGTACATCAAGATTCCACCACAACGTCAAATCGACATTGCCCAGCGGAAGCGCATCATCGTCGATGAGCACAGCGGCCGTATTTTGGTAGACAGGGAATTGGCGGAAGAGGAAAACGCTCGGATCGCGACCCAGATTACCAAGGCGTTGGCCAAGGTCAAGAAATAAATTAGAGGCGGAATCCCACGGCAAAAACGACCATGCCATGGGTGTTTCCGAGCTTTCCTGCCTCAACGAGGTCAGGAGAAAACAAGTACAAGTCCTGCTCTCGCCAGCTGCGACGGTACGTCATAGATCCATACCACTTTTCGGAGCGATAGCCCCAACCGGTGCTCGCTGTATAGCGTGTGGCATCAGCCGCTACTTGAGCCGCATCGGTGTAGGGTGAGGTTTCCATGCCTACCCCCAATCGAACCCTCCAGGCGCGTTGGATTCTGAATTCAGCTCCGACGCGTGCGATATGTGAACTTCCATATGCTACAATGAGAGCTTCATTTTCAGCAGCGAAATCATAGGCTTCTGAGTCGGCAAATGATGTGGGTTTGAGCTGGCCATTGGCATAGTTGACGTACTCGTAATCCGCACTGACTACGCCTGCTTTCCCCAAAATAAAGGCGGCAGAAACCATCCAACGTGATGGCGTGTTGATGACATACTCTGTTTGGTTAAAAGGTGAAACTACATCATACTGGTTGCCGTCTTTGAAAGTGCTTTCAATTCCTGTAGAATATTCATCGGTCAACGACAAAAATGTCCGGGAGTGATAGGCCAACCCCAAGCGAAGCCAGGAGGTTGCAGTCGCAATGACTCCGATTTTAAGGTTGAGTCCGCTGCCGCTGATGTTGAGATTTTCCCTGAATTTCCATTGGGAAAGATTCAAAGAATCGGGCATCGGGGTCTCTTGGTGGCTCGTTTCTTCCGTAAAATCCACTCCTACAATACCCAAGGTGAGGCCCATGTACAGCGTTTCCAAGAGTCCCGTTCCAAAGGCGATATTCATTTCGTTTAAATCTCCCGTGCGCTCAATGGTTTTGATGGTGTTGACCCCACCGCCTGGAATGGCTGAGATATACTCGGTGGGGTTGTTGTTGGGATCCGGATCCAATAAGTGTGCCTCCCAAGCCAAGCCGCCAGTGAATGGTAAGGAATAGAATAAGTCTCCCGCTTGATGACCTTGGGCTGCATTCAAGAAATCATCGAGTAAGCTGGATTCAAAAATCACTTCTTCAGAAGAGATGGATTGGTTGTAGTTGGCTCGCTTCGTATAGGTCACAGCGAGTGTCGATACCGGCCAATCTGGGTTGACAGACGGATAGCTCAAGGCGATCCCCAGGTTGGTCGTGGCGCCGCTCAGCTTGTTGCCCAATCCCAGCTGACTTTTGATCCGGAGTTTTGTTTTTTGCGATGCAAATCCCGTTGTGATGCCGAGATCACCGCGCCGGTAGAAACCCAAACCGGCAGGATTCCCCGTGGTACAAGACAAGTCGGCTCCTAACGCTCCGAACGCTCCGCCCATGCCCATGCTCCGAGCGCTACCGAGTGCTTCGAGGTAGCTGTACCTAAAAATATCTTCTTCGTTTTGCCCCAAAAAAGTCAGGCTGATGCTCCAAAGCACGAGCCCTATCCAACGCTTATTCATGGATGCGATTTAGCGTAACCCTCCTCCACGTTTCGAACGGGTCGAACTGCCTGATGAATTCCTGTTGCTTCCGCTGGGGCGAGTGGATGGCGATGAAGAATTCCGTGGCGTCGAGATGGAAGGTTCTCGAGATCCTCCGGAGTTTGAACGATTGCCTCGAGTCGGGGTTTCAATTCGGCGGTCTGAATTGGAAACGTCCACAGGACGGTTGAGGGTATTTTGAATCGTCCGGGTCGATTCGGTTTCCAAGGGGGTGGATGGAGACTCCAGCCAACGGTTCATTCCCCGCGGGGCTGATTCTGGCGTTGCTGCCACAGGCTTGAATGAATGGGTTGTTTCAGAATCAACTTCCTCTGTGCGAGGCCTGACCAAAATCCCGTTTTCATCGTAGCTGCTGTTGACAAAAGTCGAAGTCATAATCGGTGTTCGGGTGAAGTTAGTCACCTGACCATCGTTGCTGTCGCTATTGGTATAGCCTCCGTATGAGTTGTTTCCGTAGTTGTTGTACGGGTTGTAGCCATAGCTACCGTAGCCGCCATAAGGGTTGTAGCCGTATCCGCCATATCCGCC
>JAPKCA010000001.1 GCA_028823145.1 Flavobacteriales bacterium | reverse complement strand
ATCGGAAGTGGGCCACCGGGATATGTCGGAAATCCCGCATCCATTTATGGTGGAGACGATAACGCTACTAGCGCATTTACCATTGTCTGAGCGAGAAAAAGTGCACTTCATTCACCTGAATCACACCAATCCTTGTTTGGATAATTCTAGCCCGGCATTTCGAGAAGTTCGGGAACAAGGATTTCAAGTGGCACAGGTTGGAGATGCGTATGAACTGTGAAGCTTTCTCACTAAATTGTCCAAATGGGACTGCTGGGTTATAGAAATTCGTTGGTGTTCTTTCTGCTCGTGTCCGCTTCAACCGTTGGTTGTAGGTATGACGCGGAGGATGTGCCCTTGGTCAACCGCCCTATCGGTTGGCGTTGACGGAAGATGAACGCGAGGGGTTGGTTGCCTTTCTTGAGACCCTGAATGATGCAATCATCCGAGATGCATGGTGGTTGAGTGATCCGTTTTAAATGTGCTTGTCAATTTGTTTACCTTGATGCCATTCAAATAGCTGAAGACGAAATGGATAGAAAAATAAAGGTATCGTTGGCTGTACCCTGTGGATTTTCGGTCTTGTTCGTACTGAGCACGATGGGCGCCCTTTCTCAAACCATCAGCGATTGCGAAGGAGGGGTTGTCTTGTGCGGGGATTTGTACACCGAAACGGAAGCGACCCTCAATACCGGTGACTTTTACGAGTATACAGGTGCGTGCAATGCAAATCTAGAGCAGAGCAGTGTTTGGTACACTTTTACGGTGCAAGAGGATGGTCTGCTTAGTTTTATTTTGGATCCCATCAATCCCATGGACGATTACGATTGGGGATTGTTTGATATTACCAGTGGAGGATGTGAAGGCGTTGGTTCGCCGATTTTGTCTCCGGAAGTTGGTTGCAACTCATACGGTGTAGCGGCTCCAACACCCAATGGGCCAACAGGTATTTCTACCGCCAACGGCGGAACGGGTGCATCCAACGGACCGGGCAACCTGAATGGTCCGGCATTCAATGCGGACTTGCCTGTATTGGCTGGCGAGGAATATGCTTTGGTGGTGATGAATTGGACCAACAGCTTGGAGGGGTATACCATCGATTTTGGTCAGTCTACGGCCAGTCTGTACGATCAATGGCCTCCTCAGCCTGATAGCATTGGAGTGGATTGCACCTTGAATGATTTTGTCGTTCAACTAGATGAATTTGTGTTGGTATCTACCGTCGAAGCAGCAGATTTTGAGTTGGTGGGTCCTGGAAGCAATTCCTATGGATTTGCTGGGTTGGTTCCTTTGGATCAAGCTGGAGATTTGGCTTCATTGTTTTCCATGACGATTTCATCGCCAATCATCAACGATGGTTTGCACCAGCTTTTCATTATTGATGCGGCAGGATCTGTAGCCGACCCGTGTGGAAATTTGGGGGAAGGATTTGCGGCCATAGACTTGACGCGTTTGGATCCGCCAAATCCGTGGGATGAATGGATGATATCCGTTTGTCCGGATGATGTGGCAAATCTGTGGGTCGACGGGGTGGTTATGCAGCCTACATCGACTGCCTATGAATACGAGTGGATTTACACAGCATCTGGTGGCTCAGTAACGGAGCAAGCAGGCGATGGTGCAGGCATAGAAAGCATTGGCGATGGATTGTACACGGTTATCATGAGCACGGTTCCTCCATGCTATGAAGGGTCTGGTTCCTACCTGGTTGTGACTGAGCAATGTAGTTTGACGGTGCCCAACGTTATTTCACCGGACAATGGCGATGCTTTGAATGATGCCTTCCTAGTGGATGGATTGGATGCCTGGCCGGGGAGTGCTGTTCGGATTTTTGATCGTTGGGGGGTGATGATGTATTCATCGGATAATTTCGGTGCAACGGCGGGGTGGGATCCAAGCCAAGAAGAGGCCACCGAGGGCACGTATTGGTATGAGATTCGCATTCCAATAGGATTGGACAACCTGACTGTTATTGATATAAAGGGAGAAACGAATTATTCGGGAGCAGACAACCCAATCGCAACCCTGACAGGCTCGTTTCAATTGTTGCGCTAATATTTGGCGCAACAAAAAAGCGGCGTCCCTGTGGAACGCCGCTTTCAGATTCAAGTTTTTGCGCCTTTACTGGATCACCAGTTGTGAAGGTTGACTATTGCCGTACTGCATCAAGTAGATTCCTGCAGATAAATGCCCGATTTCCAAGCGAGTGGAAGTTCCCATGATTTGTTCGGTGAGGACCAAACGGCCTTGACCATCCAAAAGCCGAATCCAATCACCCATTGACGCCAATTCGGTCAATTGTATGGTGATTGTACTGGTGGCCGGGTTGGGGAAAACATGACACAAAGGCTGGTCTTCGCCCGCTTCATGGATGCCAACGCCCATGGCATTGAGCAATCCACTGAATTCTTGGAAGTAGAGGTTGGCTACACGCGCGTCATGGACAATGACCGTATTCTCGTCATTGGTGGTCTCCGCTGTGGTTGACCAGTTGTGCGAACCGGTGACAACTGTTGGGTCAGACAAGGGTTCACTCTGGTCAATGATCCCATACTTGTGGTGGAGTTGCCCCGAGATTCCGGTGTGGCTGTAGACGGCGATTCCAGCATCCAAAAGGGCATCGTATTCAGAACCGGTGGAGTTGACATCTTCGATGGCTCCCTGGGGATTGATAAAGATGCTTGATCCAGCTTCAATCACCGCCGCACCTAAATCGTTTCGTGTGAACGCAAGCACAGCAAAGGATAGGTCATAGTCGGTGGACTGAATGGCTTGCTCGATGGCTGAGGTGGTACCATCAGTCGGAGAGAAGTACAATTCAACAGAACTCCCGCCGATGATGAAGCGTTTTGGTGTGTTGACCGTCTTCAGTGCGCCGAAACGTGAGTTCGCCGCATTGGGCTCTGGGCCATCAGATCCCCACATTTCATTAAACTCCAACGTGTATCCCCGGGCCAAGCTTTGGTCTCCAAAAATGATCACGTTGTTTGGGTCTGTGTTGAGGTTGCCTGTGGTGAAATTGGTTGAACCTGTCAATACAAATGCCCGTTCCGTGCTTTCAGCATCGCCAACGATGAATTTGTTGTGCATGCCGCTGCCTTCACCATCCGTCCGGAAGTGAACCGGAACGCTGTCGTCCACATTGCTCAATCCCAAGTTGGCATTTTGTCCTTCGGCGATATACCTCACTTGCACTCCATTTTCAACCGCCAAATTGATCGCGTTTTCGATGGCGGAATTGTTCAGGTTGTATGCAGCGATGTCCAAGGTGTTTTGAGCGGTAGCGATGTAAGCTGCAATGGTGTCATTCGTATTTGTGCCAAGGGTCGCCGCATTTTCGATGGTCGCTACACTGTTGTCGACTTCCCGTGTGAAATACGCACGAATGTATCCCGGGGATTCTGAGACCGTCGCGTACGGACGAACTGCAGAAAACGTGGAGTCTTCTCCGGCAATTGAAATCACGCGTGCCCAATAAACGGTTCCAGGACTCAAGTCAGTCAATGACAATTGGTGATTCAACAACTGCATGTCATCCACCACCTCCATGCCCATCTCTGGCGTCAAGCCATATTCGACATGAGAATCTCCGAGTACATCCGTGGACCACGTGAGGTCAAAACTGGTCGTGGTCAAGTTGATTTGATCGACCTGTGCGCTAAGGTTGATCGCAGAAGTCGGGATCAAGTCAGCAGACCCACGCGGCAACAGCTGGTATCCTCCAAAACCATCGAATGAGAATTGGGAAACAATGCCGTAGAGGTTGACTTCTCCCGCTGGGAGCACAAGACCAACGAGCTCGTTGTCATTCCGAACGTAGATGATTCCATCTTCCCCATTGGCGGAGAAGCTGAAGGTGCTGTTTCCTGTAATCATGGATCCACCGTTGGTGAATACGACGCCTTCGATGTACGCGATTTCCCCTTCCATGGATTCATCCAATTGAGCTGGCGTGACCGTTTGCGCTTCAGGCAACGGGTTTCCTACCGAAGTCACGTCAACCTGGGTGATGTCATCGGGCCCCACTTCGAGCAATCCGTTGTATTCGCTTAAAACGGCAGTCATGGTCAACGCGTCTCCTGGTTGTGGGTCAGCAAATCCCAATGTGCTCCATTCTCCTCCAGGATAAAGAGCAATTCCTGCAGATTCATCCTGCAAATACCGAACAATTCCCAAATTACCATCGCTGGTTACAATGCCTGAAACGGTAACGGATTGTCCAACACTGTAGTTGGTTCGTGCATCTAAGATGTCTGTTTGCGCCATGGCCGTGCCGAAGCTGCCAGCGAGAAAGGCCAAGAAGAAGAGTTGAAATTTTTTCATGATATGACGATTAGAAGCGGACTCGGACGGAGAAGTTGGTTCGGAATCCGTATCCCATGTAGACACTGGCTGATCCAGCATCGAAGTTGTTTTGACTAAAGGCGTATTTGCGGCCTGGATCATTGAAATAATACTGGCCAAAGGCATCGTTGTTTTGAGCGTTGCTCAAGTATACCGTGTTCAAAATATTGAATGCGCTCAAGCGGAAGTCAACATTGCTCCCACCGATATCCATATTGTATCCTGTATGCAAGTCGAGCAAACCGTAGGTGGGGATTTGCCACGATTGACGGCCTTCATTTTCACCGTAGAGGCTGAACGGGTCGAAATCGGCATAATGCCTACTGAACACCGTAAATCTTGGTTTGATATAGAACTTCTTGAATGAATACTTGATGGACATGCTGTATTGCCGCTGTGGAGAATCTCCCACTGCCACACCTTCCGCATTGTATTGGACAATGGCTGGATTTCCTTCCTGATCGAAGTATTGCAAATTCGTGTTTTCATCCAAAAGCACCAAGCTATCTTCAGAGCTCGTCCACTTCCAGTCACCCAGGCTGATGTATCCTTCGATGGTCAGGTTGCGACGCACCTGCCATGCAGCATCGGCTTCGATGCCCTTGTGCACGGCACTCATGGAGTTCACATTGGCTCGCACGATATCGCCATCAACGGTTTCATAGCGCAAAAGCGATTGGAGCGGACGGTTTTGCCAATCCGTGTAGTATGCATTGATGTTCGCGCTAAAAGGGAACTTGCTGAAACTGTATCCCAATTCCACGGAATTGATCAATTCATTCTCGGTGTTTTGGACAAATTCGTTTTCGTAATCCACGACACTTCGGAACACCGGTGTTCGGTTCAAATGGCCCAAGTTGACGAACGCATTGGAGTACTCAGACAGGTTGTAGTTCCCGCCTGCTTTGATCGTGTATCCGGGAATCCATTTCCAACCACTTGTCGCGAAGGATCCGTCCTCATTGGGTTCAGAGAAATAGTCAACACTCTTGTACCCTTGAGTGACGGCGCTGATGTTAAGGAAGGCATTCCATACGTATCCTTTGTATTCGAGCAAGGCAAATGCGCCACCCCAGCGCACAAATGAATCGTTGTGGTATCCGATTTTGTCGCCAACAGTCCGCATATTGCTTGTTGCGTTGGCATTCCGATTGTCAATAAAATAGTCGCCGCCTAACAGGTCGTGTACCTCCGCGTAGTGCTCGCCTTGGTACGTGCGGAAATCCAAGCCACCTGACAATGTCAGGTTCTCCGTTGTCTCATGACGGAACGTCGATAGCACACCGTACCAATAGTGGTTGTTGTACAATTTTCGAAGAATCCGAGTAGACTTCAGCAATGAATCACTGTAGGTCGGGTCAATGGGAGGGCCGAACAATCCGCCAATGGTATTGGTGTTGTAGAACTTCTGGAAGTCGACTTGGCCGTCGGGCGTGTAATCACCGGCACCTAAGCTGTTTTCCAACCGTGAACCACCGCCGTATCCGTAACTCGCATAAGCCATGTTGGAGATGTACAATTTTTCCGTGGCGCGCCAGTTGTGGCGCACGGAGAAGAGGGGTTTGTGGTACTTGTTTTGCCTTTCGTACAACACCTCATTGTTGAGCTCGCCCCAGTGCACATTGTAGCCGTTGCCGTAGCTCACCAATCCGGTGGTGTCTATGAAGTCAGTCGCAGAAACTTCCTCTTCAAAATCATCCGAGGAATTGTAACCATACTCCGCGTTCAGTTCAGCATATGCCGCTTGTTCTTCAGGCTCCAACAACGTGTCATTGTTGAAGATTCCGTCATAGCCTTGGCTGTAGCCGCGCAGGTATTCATACTCATCGTCCGTGCCTTCAAACAGGTTTCGCGCGAAGTCTTTATCATGGGTGGCAATCCTCTGCTGGTAGCCCCGGGACGCATTTTCAGATGGAGATCCTGTAGCGCTGATCGACAACGTGTGATTCCCCATCGCCTTTTGAACCTTCACATAATAGAAGAACGCACGGTTGTAGTCTTGGTCAAAATACCCTTGGCGATTTTGAAAACTTCCTGCGAGGGTATACCCCCAGCCACCATCTGATCGTCCGCTTGTGTGGCCAATTGAGGTCCGGGTGAACCCGAAACTTCCAGCTTCCTGCTTGACAGACGTCTTGCGCTTGCTTTCAATGCCCTGGGTCACAATGTTGACCGTGCCACCAATTGCAGGCAATGCGAGTTTGGAGGCCCCCAATCCCCGCTGGACCTGCATGGTTTGTGTCACCATATCAAGTCCAAACCAGTTGTTCCAAAAAACACCACCGCTATCCATGTCATTGACAGGGATACCATCGATGAGAACAGAAACATTGCGTTGCTTGAATCCGCGAATCGAAATGGACGGGCCATTGTCATCCGAACCTGCTTGAGTGGCATACACACCAGGCGTAGAATTCAAAATCATGGGAATGGGTTGTGAACCCAATTCCTCTTGAATTTGGACCGGTTTGATGTTGGAAAAAGCCACGGGGGTTTCTCTTTCAATGGCGACATCAGCGATCACTTCTGCCTCGCGCAAAACAATGGTAGCTAAGGTAAAATTGACCTGCAACTGTGGGCTATCAACGGTGATGGTCCTTGTCTGACTTTCGTAACCGATGTAGTTTACGGTAATGTCATGTTGTCCGTAAGGAAGCCCCATTTCATAGCGCCCGTCAAAATCCGTAGCAACGCCAGAATTTCCCAACCGAACAGATGCTTGAATCAATGTTTCACCGGTGATTGCATCTGAAACTACGCCATATATTTTGCCGCTTTGTTGGGCGTTGACACCTATCGCGCACAGCAGAAACGCGAAAAACCAGAACGAAGCGATCCGCATGCTTTTATTGAATCAAAACTTGATGAGCAAAGGTCTTTCCGCCTTCGACGTACAAATTGACGATGTAGGAACCTGCGTTCAATTCACGTGTCTTCCAGCCAGCCAGTGAGCCGCCCGGAATTGCAAATTCTTCGCAGACCAAAGCGCCTGTCATGGAGTGAATGGTCACTTTCATAATCCGAGCATCCGCTTGGATGGTCAACATGCCATTTGAGGAAGGATTCGGGAAAACCGACGTAGTCACAGCTGGACTCATTTCAGCAACTTCGTTTGGATTGCAGGCACAAAAATGCTCACCCAATCCATCCCACGTGTTCACCACCAACGTATCCCATTCCAAGAAGGTGTTGAAGCTTACTGGAGGTATTACAACGCCTTGGATTACGTCATATTTGCGACGCAACGTATGATTGGAAGTCAACCATGCTGCTCCATCTCCGATATCGATGTATCCGTTCGCTTCATCGTTGGTCCAAGCCACACCAGGATCCTCACCGGGTTTTCCAAAAATATCCAAAATGGTCGTGATGTTTTTGACCAATACCAATGCGTCATCTCCGTTCATGTAGGTAGGAGCAGGGTACGGGTTGTCCAATTGATCTGCAAGAGCCTGCATAGCTGGATCGCACAAAGGAGAAGTTGCTCCACCGCCGAGGTCCACATCTTCCGTTTGTCCATTGACCAATACCCAGGTGCCGAACGGGGCAACTTCGCCAATCAAGTCGACCCAATCGGTCGCTGTGCCTTCGCCATTGCTCCAACGCTGCAATTGATAACCAGAGAGGTTGATGGTTTCTGACGTCGGGTTGTAGAACTCGAGCCCCTTGTTGTTGCCAGTTCCTTCCAGGTATTCAGATATAAATAAATCGGTGCATTGTGCGCTAGATATGACCGAAGTCAAAGTAGCCGCTACCGTGAGTAAAGTTGTAATTTTCATCGTGATAAGGTTTCGTCGAAATTTGCCGCAAATTAGCTTCCTTTCCTTCATTCCCAATGAGATCTTTTGAATTCGATGAAGTTCGTGACGTATGCTTGTCCTATCGGTACGTTTCAGAGAGCTTTCCGTTCGACACACATACCATGGTGTGGAAGGTTGAGGGAAAGGTGTTTGCGATTGCGGACATTGATAATTTTACCGGCATTTCTCTCAAGTGCAGTCCGGAACGAGCCATCGAATTGCGAGAGCAGTTTCTGGGCATTCGGCCAGGTTGGCACCTCAATAAGAAGCATTGGAATTCTGTTGATGCTGAATCGGATGTACCGTTAAAACTGGTGGGAGAGTTGATTGAACATAGTTACGAGCGAGTTGTCGCTTCCATGACGAAAAAATCCCGATTGGAGCTCGGCTTATGAACACCATACGCGTTCTTGGTATCCTAATTCCTATTCTTGTGGCATGCATTTAACAGGACTAGATTGGGCGATCATCGCGGCCTATTTTTTGTTGGCCATGGGTGTTGGCCTTTGGGCTTCACGTCAAGCAGGTCAAGATGCCAAGAGCTTTTTCTTGGCAGGAGGCAACATGCCATGGTGGTTGCTCGGAGTGAGTATGGTGGCGACCACATTTTCCACAGACACGCCGAACTTGGTGACGGGTCTCGTCAGGGAACAAGGGGTGAGCGGAAACTGGGGCTGGTGGGCCTTTTTGTTGACGGGAATGCTCACGGTTTTTGTGTATGCCCGGTTGTGGCACCGTTCGGGCGTTTTGACGGACATCGAATTTTATGAATTGCGTTACGGAGGGAAACCGGCTGCATGGTTGAGGGGCTTCAGAGCCTTGTACTTGGGTTTGGTGTTCAATGTATTGGTCATGGGAACGGTTTCGTTGGCGGCCATTAAGCTCGGTGGCATTTTGATGGGCTGGCCAGGATGGCTGACGCTTCTGATTACCGGTGTCATTACGATTTCTTACAGTGCGTTGGGAGGGCTTAGGGCTGTGATTTTGACCGATTTCGTTCAATTCATATTGGCGATGATCGGCAGCGTTTGGGCATGTATCTATTTGTTAGACTTGGAGATGATTGGGGGATTGACGGCCCTTCTTGAGCATCCGGATGTGGCTTCAAAAACGAACATGCTGCCTGACATGTCCGATCCTTCGGCTTGGATCCCCGTTTTGTTGGTTCCTCTAGCGGTGCAATGGTGGGCGAGTTATTATCCCGGTGCAGAACCCGGAGGTGGAGGGTACATCGCCCAACGCATGTTTAGCGCCAAGGACGAGTCGAATGCCGTGGGTGCTACGTTGTTGTTCAATGTGGCGCACTATGCCTTGCGTCCATGGCCATGGATTTTGATTGCCTTGGCATCCATCGTGGTTTATCCTACTCTGGCTGATTTGCAACAAGCATTCCCAGATATACCCGCCGACAAGATTGGACATGATTTGGCCTATCCTGCCATGCTTTCATTGCTTCCTCCAGGGCTGTTAGGCCTTGTCGCAGCTTCGTTGCTTGCGGCTTTTATGAGTACCATGTCGACGCAAATCAATTTGGGCGCGAGCTATTTGGTCAATGATTTTTGGGTGAGATTCATTCATCCTGAAGCAACGGGAAGGGAGCAAGTTCGAGCGGGTCGCATTGCCACGGTAATTTCGCTCATTTTGGGAGGAGGACTGGGATTGTTGTTGACGGATGCGGGGCAAGCATTCAATTTGCTGTTGTTGATTGGTGCTGGAACGGGCGGGCTTTTCATTCTGCGATGGTTTTGGTGGCGAATCAGTGCTTGGACGGAGTTGATTGCGATGGTAGGATCGATTTTGGTCGCAGGCTACTTTACGTTCGTCCATGATCACTTGAATTGGGTGGAATTGGCCGACTACGAAAAGCTGCTGTGGGGGACTTTGTTGACGACCTCGATTTGGATAGTCGGAACGTTATTAACTCCAGCTGAGTCGGATGCTACGTTGCAATCTTTTGTGTCCAAAGTTCGTCCAGGGGGTCCCGGATGGAAAAGATGGAGTGACGGTTCACCCAAAGGAGAAGCGTGGTCGGTTCCCATGGGCATGCTCTCTATGATTTTGGGTTCAGTCGGGGTGTATGCTGCCTTGTTTGCGACGGGTTCGTGGTTGTATGCTGCCACCGATCGAGCCATCTGGTTGACTTCCCTTGCCGTGATTTGTGCTGTAGCGATCATTTGGATCAATCGCTCCAAGAAGTGAACGTCAATGCTTCAGCTCCTGGCCGTATTTGCCTGTTTGGTGAGCACCAGGATTATTTGGGGTTGCCGGTGGTTGCTGCTGCCGTAGATGTTCGCTGCCAAGTGCGGAGTCAATCCCGGGAAGATCGGATCGTTCATCTCGAATTATTGGATATCGGGGAGGTTTTTTCGTGGGATTTGGATGCGTTGCCTGCGCCAGGTTCCAGGGGATATTGGTTGTCGGCATTGCATGTCGCTTCCCGTGAAGGATGGTTGCCTAAAACGGGTTGGAATGCGCAAGTGACGAGTGATATTCCACAGCAAGCGGGAGCCAGTAGTTCAACCGCTTTGGTGGTGGCCTGGTGTGGTATGATTGCTGTTCGTTCGGGCTTGGATGTAACTCCTCGCTGGGTAGCGGAAGCAGCACATCGCGCTGAAGTTCAATGGTTCAACGAACCCGGTGGAATGATGGACCACTATGCCTGTGCATTGGGAGGAGTGAGGAGATTTGAATTTGCGCCTTCCTTTTGTGAAATCAGCCTTCCCAAACCAACAGGAACGTGGATATTAATCGATTCCGGCGAACCGAAAAACACCTTGGGTGTGTTGGGGCGTGCCAAACACCAACGACTGGATTTGATGGAGCATTGGGATACCACTTGGTCTTTGGACTCCGGCAAGGCACTGCCTCCACTTCCTGTTTCATTCTCGCTTGACCAAAGCGCATTGATGGAAGGAACAGTGGCCATTCGTGATGTCAGCGAATTCGGATACCAAGGTTTGAGGGATTTTGCCGATGAACCGCTTCAATGGGCTCCTTTGTTGACACACCACCATGATTTGCTTCGCGATGTGCTCCATGTTTCAACTGATCGCATCGATCGCATTCTGATGGCAGCCTTGGATGCCGGAGCATGGGGTGGAAAAATCAATGGTTCGGGTGGAGGGGGTACCTGCTTTGTGGTCACGGAGAGTTCGATGGTTCAAGATGTGAATTCAGCCGTAGAATCTAAGGGAGGACGACCAATGGTTGTGGAACTGGGAGAAGATGGAGTGACAATAGAACAGGATTAATCAGGGAACTTGATGTCAAAAAGATTTGTAGACCTTTAGCTCATGCGATGTGAACGAATCATCATTTTAGGGGCTGGCAGGGCGACACGCATGAAGAAAAGTTCGGCGCAGACAGCATCCCATTGGCCGGACGCATGGCGTCAAGACGCCTTGTCCCGACCAAAACCCATGATCCGAGTCGGAGAAGAAGGGCAGCCGTTTTTGCAGTTTGTTTTAGAGAACGCACTAGCGGCTGGTTTCAGTGAAGCGACATTGGTCGTAGCTCCGTCAGATCACGTTACTGAATCGTTTGTCCAAGGGTGGAATGAGCGGGGCATCGGGGTTCGGATGCGCATTGCGTTGGCAATTCAAGATGAACCCCTCGGCACGGGCCATGCAGTGTTGGTGGCGATGGAACAAGATCCATTGCCTTCTCAATCGGGCTTTGTTTTATGCAACGGGGATAATTTACCTTCGGTTCGAGCTTTGGCTCGGTTGCGAGGAGTCCCCTCTGGTCAAGCGCTTTTAGGCTATGACCGCATGTGTCTGGGATTGCCGCCAGATCGGGTTGAATCATTTGCCGTTATCGAAATGCAAGAGGGACGTCTTGTTTCCATTTGTGAAAAGCCAGACGTAAGTACCATTAACCGCTTGCATTTGAAGGGTCCGGTCTTGGTTTCAATGAATCTTTTCCGGTTTGATGCTGAAATTTTAATGCCTTTTTTACTCGCCTTGTCACCGCATCCGAAACGTGGGGAAAAGGAATTGCCATCTGCCGTGCAGGCCATGATTGATTCCGGCCATGGATTGGAGGTTTTGCCCATCGCGGAATCCATATTGGACATGACGAGCTTGGCGGATTTGGAACATGTCAGCCACCAACTTGCCGATCCAAACGACCCGTTGACATTGGAAGTGTGTGCCAGTTCACCAGAAGATGTGGCCATTGCTTCGGCTCATGGTGCCCGTCGAGTGGAACTATGCTCCCATTGGGAATGCGGTGGTTTAACGCCCAACGAAGTGGATATTCGCCGTGCTTGCGAGCATGGCATTCCGGTATACAGCTTGATCCGTCCACGGGCGGGACATTTTGAGTATTCCGAATCTGAATGGGAGGGGATGACCCATCAAGTTGAAGCATCGTTGAATTCCGGTGCTAGTCGCGTCGTAGTTGGCGCATTGGACGCTCAAGGCCGGTTCGAAATCGAAAAAATTCGTCGCTGGACCGACTTGTTTGGCGCACACCGACTTGTCATCCACCGAGCATTGGACGCTTCGCTAAATTGGGAGTCGGATGTACATGCCTTGCGTGAATTGGGGGTTTTGAGGTTGTTGAGTAGTGGAGGTGAAGAGCGTGCATGGGATGGCCAAGCCAGAATTGCTCAATTGCTGGAATGGGGATTCGACGTCACTGTGGCGAGTGGCGTTCATCCCGACCAAAAAGCGACTTGGCAGAACATGGGGGTCGGTGCCGTGCATGCCTCATGCCGACAGAAAAATGAAAGAACCATGAAGTATTTTGATGGCACCACGTACCCCGTTTCAGCTGATGCGGTTCGCGCGTGGTTCCCGTGATTTGAGCATATGCAACACCCTATTTTTGAAACCATGCGATTCACCATTCTCCCTTTTGTTATCTGCTTGATCCTTTCTTCATGTTCCCAAACTGCTGAAGAATCGGTGTATGGTTCTTTGGATGGATTGGTCCCCTTGCCCGCTCAAATGGAAACGAAGGCATCAGCGGCCACTTTGTTGGTGAAGGGACTCCGATGGCGCTGGGAAATATCTCCGAAATGGGTGGGTCAGCAAGGATTTTGGCAGGATTGGATTCCAGGTCAAGCAGATTCAACAGGTACTCCATTGCGTGTGATTTTTTCCGAAAAAACCCCTGTTGGTGGATATGGTTTGCAGGTGGATTCCACGAAAGGGGTCAGTATCCATGCTTCAGATGCTGAAGGGGTTTTTCGAGGGTTGACCACGTTGCGTCAAATCCTGCCCGTGGAAGCGGAACAACTTGGGTTTAAAAATGATGTTCTGATGCCTGAAGTGGAAATTTTTGATGCGCCCCGCTTCGAACATCGAGGTCTTTTGCTGGATTGCTGCAGGCACTTCATGGAGCCGGATTTTATCAAACGGATGATTGATTTACTGGCGCTTCACAAGATGAACGTGCTCCATTGGCATTTGACAGAAGATCAAGGTTGGCGCGTACCGATCGAAGCGTATCCATCTTTGACCACCGTGGGTGCATGGCGCACCGAAAAGGATGGTTCTCAACACGGTGGCTACTACACGAAAGAAGAAATTCGTGGCATCGTTGCCTATGCGCATCAGCGCCATGTCACCGTCATACCGGAAATTGAATTGCCCGGACACAGCCGTGCGGCATTGGCATCTTATCCATGGCTCAGCTGCACCGGAGACACCTTGGAGGTTCCCAATGATTGGGGAGTTTTTAAAGATATTTATTGCGCTGGCCAAGACACGACCTTCCGCTTTTTGGAATCGGTTTTGGATGAGGTCATGGAGTTGTTTCCATCACGATTCATTCATATCGGTGGGGATGAAGCTCCCAAAGTGCGTTGGGATGCATGCCCAAAATGCCAAAAAAGGATGGAGGAAGAGGGATTGCATGACACGCATGAACTTCAGTCTTGGTTCATCAATCGAATTGGACGGTATTTGGCCGCACATGGCCGCCAGTTAATCGGTTGGGACGAAATCTTGGAGGGTGGCTTGCCGGAGGGCGCTACTGTTCAGTCTTGGCGTGGAATGGAAGGTGGCATGGCTGCTGTAAATGCCGGACGCGATGCCATCATGTCTCCTACGTCGCATTGCTACTTTGACTACCCCATAAGTGCCACCAATATGGAGGAAGTATATGGATTTGAACCTGAGCCTGAAGGCCTGGAGGGCGCGGGTCGGATTTTGGGTGGTGAATGCAACATGTGGACCGAGCACGCACCTCAATCCTTGGTTGAATCGAAAGTCTTTCCACGTATGGTGGCTTTGGCAGAGGTGCTGTGGAGTCCCAAAAATTTGAGAAATTGGGAAGGTTTTTCAGACCGTAAAATTCGGCACGACCGACGGCTCGATGCATGGGGAGTAGATGCGGGGTTGGAAGCTGTTCCGCTTGAGGTCTCATGGAACAAGGGGGGCGATCCGTTTGGTGTAGACGTGACGTTGACAAGGGCCATTGGTCATTTGGAAGGAACGGTTCAATTTGTCGAGCGGTCCGATTTGGAACCTGGCGATTCGAGGCCTTTGGGTTCGCTTATGTCGTTGAAGGGAGAAGGTGAAATCCAAGCGATATTAAATCGCCACGGACGCCCGCTCCGTGATACCCTGATATTCCCTGTAGCCGGACATGTTGGCGCTTTCTCAGAGGTGACAATTGGTCATTCAATTAGCCCGTATTATCCAGGTGGTGGAATGCAAGGATTGGCGGATGGGCGGCTGGGTTCTTTGGACTTTCGCGATGGATGCTGGCAGGCGATCCAATCAGAGAATATGTCCATCACGATGCAACTTCCGCAACGCGTGATGTTGGACTCACTGAGCGTCCAGTTATACCGCTACCAAGATGCTTGGATATTTTTACCAGCGGATATCTATTTTGGTTGGTCTTTGGATGGGGAAGATTGGCAAGGCCAAACGGTGAGTTTGGGAAATATCTTGGAACCAACAGATTTGCAAGATATCGTGCGGATTTCACTGCCTGCGGATGCACAAGCAGAATGGATTCGAATGGAAGCGGTGAACCCAGGTCCTTGTCCTGATTGGCATGATGCGGCATCTTCGCCGTCTTGGATGTTTATGGATGAACTGGTGGTTCATGCCCAAGGAATACACGACTAGTTCAATCGCTGCAAGGTTGACCCCAAACGCCCAACAGACCTAATAAGTCTCCAATTCCGATGATGCCGTTGTTGTCGAGATCGATCACCGGTGATGCGCCATTTCCATCCCAAGTAATGGGCTCGCCATAATGCATCAGCAAAAGCAAAATATCCGGTAAATTCCGAGCACCATCTTGGTTGAAGTCACCGGGACATGGACAGCCATTTTGGCTTCCACAGTCTGGAGAGAGCAATGGGAAGGCGTACGTTTCCGCAAGTAAAAAAGCGTCGATTCCAACGAGTTCGCCGATGATCCGTCCTGGAAAGTCATCCTGTGGTGGGTGGATGCCGCCCCAAATGCGAGACAACGCACTTTGATCTGCTGCATCTCGGTACGTGGCCCATTGCAATTCCAGGTCTTGTGATGGACCATCCTCAAACACGAGGAATTCATGAGCTTCTACAGGGAATGTCCCCAAGCCGCCAGGGAAGTACTCATCTCCGGTCAGCAAGGTCAATACCTCCGCTGCAGCCCGGCTGAAGGTCGAGTGTCCGCTGATATATCCAGCAAATGGCGGTGTGACAAATGTGGGCCTTTGATACGGCCACCATTCCTTTGCCCGAATCCAACCGACTCCAGCTTTGTCGATCGCAGGAACTTGAATCGCTGTGGGCCCCAACCACGACTTGAGCTTGATATCATCAACATGTTCATTGTTCTCTCCGCGCAATTCAACTGGATCAGAATCTGCAATCAATTCCACAAACCCAGGAATCAATGGCAGGCCCGATCCATGGAAATTGGGGAGCTCTGGGTCACTACTTTGACCGCCTTCAGCCATCCATCGCAATGCCGATACAGGGCGTACGTAGTCGTACCATCCTTTGATGCTCCAAGCTGAAATGGCTGCATCATGCATAGCGCCACCCATTGCAAAGTAGCCCAGGACATCCCAATCCAGTTGAGACATGGATTCTCCCGTACCACGCCATTTCCTCAAGGTGGAAGGCTGGTCATTGACATAATTCATCAATGTAAACCAATGACCAGGAGGAGTTTCTGATTCGGGCCCATCTGCCCAGAATTCGGCTAGGACGCGCGTGAAATCCCCACGCAAAACAGATTGTGGAGCATATGGCTCATTGGTGGTTGGATTGTACGGATGGCCCACTTCACCTTCTCCAGGCGCCATTCCGCCTTCTTCTGTGAGGTAGTAGAGCCGCGCTTCTTCCATAGTGGTAGGCGTGTCTCCATTGCGTCCAAAAGCTCCGGGGCTGATATCCCATACAACACTGTCTGAAGGGTCGAGATGGGAGGACCATTGGGCGACCAGTACATGTCCCCATTTGTAATCGGATTCCAAATCGGAATCGACCAATGGATTAATTTGGGGGGGAGCCCCTGGATCATGATAAACCGTGTAGGTACTGCCCAGCCGTTCGAACAAGCTGGTATCACTCGTGTCCATGGCAAAGGGAGTGACATCCCCCCATTCTGGACTCAGAAAGTCCGGTGAAATATTGGAGCCTTCATTTCCTGATTGGTCGATGAATTCAGCCAACTGCAGCGGCTGCCATCGGTTTGGAAAAAACATGTTTGGGTTGCCGGGTTCGTCCATAACCAAATTCCAATTCATGGGATTGTAATAGGTGTTTTGGAATTGGATTTCTTCCCGTGAACCATCTTGCAATCCAAAAGCGATGTATTGCTGCGCCAAATAATTTCCAAGGGCAGCGGCATCGTGTTCTAAATCACCGGTCGTGTAATCCATGGAGACAAAAGCCGTGTCATACCCGAAGGATTCCATCTGAGAATGGAGATGAACGGAAATCAATTGTGCATGCGGGGCGAGAGCAAAACGATGCTGCAATAAGCGATACATGCCGAAGCTGAGAGCTCTGCGACGAGCTATGAGACGTTCTGAATCGCTTTCCGGTTCAAGCACGCCAGAAAAGGGGATGGAAAAACCATCCACTGTGTCACCCAAAAGCCAAGACTGAGGACTCACGATGCTGGGTTCTGAAAAGGCTGACCACGCGTCATACATCAGCGCAGAACTGTGCCACAAGTTGCGCGCGTGCACAGTAGGACGCGCCCAATCGTTTCGGATTGCCACCAAAAGAGCTTCATTCCATAATCGTGCAATGCTATGGGTCTCCAAAGTTGGGAAGTCGGGCAATGGAGAACCATTGCAATCCAGTCCGGCATTGGGGTATTCACACGAGCCATCGTTTTCGACAGAGGCGCTTTGATAATTGCATGCATGGGTTTCGGTGCATCCATAATATAACCAGGAGTTGGCTCCAGGCTCGACCAAATGATACAATGAATCCGCAGCCATGCTTTCGTATGTGCTGTTGATTCCGTTGGGCCAGCGAATGTGCAATGAATCCAATTCCGTGGTGGACCCAAGACCAAAATGCAAAACCATGGAGCTGGCTCCGCTATATCCTTGGCCACAATTGACTTCGTCCATGCGCATTGTGCCATCAAAGTAGGCGGTGACTCGTGCGCCGACAGCATCTCGATTGGATGAGGTCCCTTCGAGTTTGAATTGGATGGAATGGCCAGAAGAATTCAGGTTTTTCAGCAATGTGAAACCAGGAAGGGTGATGGAGCCAGTAGATGCCACGGCTAAGTCCATATCGCCATCGCGATCAAAATCCCCTTGAGCCAAACCGTAATCGGAATAGTTGTGCTCCAACACAGAATCTCCTGCACTGACAACCTCGAATGCCAAGTCGCCTAATCCCCGGTAAAGGATGTTGGACATCGGGGCAAAAGCATAGTCGTTTACGATGTACAAGTCGGACTCCGAGTCGTTGTCAAAATCCAGCCAAGCACATCCCCAGCTCATGCCCATATCGTTGACTCCGGAGGATTCTCCAATCGCGGTAAATGTTCCGTCACCATCGTTGATGAAAAGTTCACTCGGATACAGATCCGTAATGTAGAGATCAAGCCAGCCGTCGTGATTGATGTCAGCGACGTCAACTCCCATGCAGTTGCCTTGGAAATCGAGCCCGACCTCAGCAGCCATTTGAGTGAAAGTTCCGTTGCCGTTGTTGCTGAAAAAGCGGTTGACCTGATTTCCATCGCGGGTCAAATACAAGTCTTGATCGCCATCGTTATCGGCATCGAAAAACACGCTGCCCATGCCAACACCCATGTCTGTTGTTCCGGTTTGAAAGGTCAGATTCTGGAAACCCTCGCCTTCCAAATTGCGCCACATGACATTTTGACTATTGATATTGACCACGTACAGGTCTAGCCAGCCGTCTTGATCAAAATCAGCGGCGTGCAAGCTCCTGCAGGGTCCCGTATTCCCGACTCCCAGCTGCGTGGTCATGTCAGTGAACGTTCCATCGCCGTTGTTCCAATAGAATCGGTTGGCTTCTAAGTAGTTCCCGGTAATTAAATCGGGCCAGCCATCGTTGTTGAAATCGCCCCAAAGCACGGCATGTGAATCTCCAGGGTCATCAACGCCCGCCAAAGCACCGACTTCTTGAAAGGTCAGATTACCCATGTTCCGGAAAAGCGAATTGTTCTGAAACTTGCTTCCCACATAGATGTCTTCCCATCCATCGCCGTCATAATCAACTATGGCAACGGAATGATGAACTCCAGTAAAGTTCACTCCGGCACTTGCTGATATATCTTCAAATAGTGCCGAATCTTGCCCCCAACTGAATGCGGCAGAACCACCCATCAAAAGCGCTGCAAATAGGTGGGTTTGAAGGCGGTGGAGATGGTTCATACGAAGGGTCGAAGATACGGAACTCTGTGTGATTCGTTTGGAATGATAAAACTCAGGCGAGGCAATTAGCGTGCCATGGCATATTTGATTTAAGTTTCATAGGTGTGTAAAATAAGCCCAATCATCTATGAAAAATTATGTTTAATGGATTGTTGGTTGTATTATAGCAGAAGCATTTGCCCATGCCGTTTGCAGGCTGCTTGGGCGGAAAGAATGCAACTAGACTGTTAGGGTGAAAGGACGCAGGGGTGCGTCCTTTCTATTTTCTAGAATTTGAGATTCTTTCATGAATTTGCCGCAATGCTTGTAGGAGTTTGAATATGAACTATATTTGCATCCCCTTATCGGAAAAAACGAAATGGCTCAGCACAAATCAGCACTCAAGCGCATCCGTTCAGATCGGAAGAAAGCGCTTCGCAATCGCTACTACCACAAAACGACTCGGAATGCAATTCGTGCATTGCGCGCAACAACGGATGCGAAAGCTGCTACAGAAATGTTGCCTGTTGTGAGCGCCATGTTGGATAAATTGGCGAAAAACAACGTGATCCACAAAAACAAAGCTTCCAATCTCAAATCAAGCCTAGCCATTTATATAGCTAAGCTCTAATCGATTTGATTTTGAACGAACTAGCCTCCTGGAAACAGGAGGCTTTTTTTTTGTTCAATTGTTGATGGTTTGAAAATACGATGGAGAGGGATAGACCTCGTGAGAAATTACTATTGAAAGGTGCCCAGGCGTTGGACACGTCGGAATTATTGGCCATCTTGATAGGAAGCGGACCTCCAGGATCTTCGGCCCTATCTGTGGGAAGGAATTTGCTCGATTTGGTCGGACACGATGTCCAAGCATTGGGGCGCATGCCACCGGAGGGATTTACCATGGTCCGAGGTATTGGTCATGCGCGGGCTGTTCAGATTGCAGCGGCTTTGGAATTGGGAAGGAGACGGCATCTGCAAGGAATGCCATCGGCCCATCCCCGAACCATTCGATCTTCAGCGGATGTGTTCCATCGATTTGCATTAAAAATTGGAAGCCTGTCTCATGAAGAATTTTGGGTGCTTTTTTTGCGCCGATCGAATGAGATTATGGCGGAGTTGATGATCAGCCGGGGAGGACTTACGGGAACTGTAGCAGATCCAAAGATTATTTTCGGCAAGGGATTGGCCTTTCGTGCTGCAGCGATTGTCGCCATACACAACCATCCTTCAGGCAATATTCAACCAAGTGATGCGGATCGTCGCCTCACCCAAAACCTGCATGCAGCTGGAAAATTGTTGGATTGTCCGTTGTTGGACCACATCATTGTATCGCATGAGCGGTACTTTAGCTTTGCGGACGAAGGAGAATTGTGAACGCGTGCAACAATGCTTGACCTTCGGCGTTTGCAATGCGAATGAAAAAACTACTCACCATCATCGGTGCAAGACCACAATGGATGAAGGCCGCTGCCTTAAGTCGCACGCTCAAATCTGGATCGCATGGTATGGTAGAACAGGTGTTGCACACCGGTCAACACGTGTCAGACGACATGTCAGGTATCTTTTTCCGGGAGTTGGGTCTTCGTCAAGCGGATATCCAACTAGAGGTGGATTCCCATCCAATCGTGAGAATGGGACAGATGATGGAAGGGATCTCGTCAGCCATAGCAGCCTATCAACCTGATGCTATTATTCTGTATGGTGATACCGATTCCACACTGGCAGGTGCCTGGTCCGGTTCTCGTGCGGGAATCCCCATTGTTCATATTGAAGCGGGATTGCGATCTTTTGATCGATCTATGCCGGAAGAGGTCAATCGGGTATTAACGGATCATTTGAGCTCCGTGCTTTTTTGCCCTACTCACGGTGCCGTAGATCAGCTCAGGAAAGAAGGAGTTTTTACCGGTTCGCGCTCGGATATCCTGGTGAGTCAATGTGGGGATTTGATGCTGGATACCGCCAGGTTCATTGGCGGACCCCCCACCGCCGTTCCAGCAGGAAGCAAGCAAGTCTTGTGGACGATGCACCGGCCGTCTAACGTAGATGATATCGAGCGATTGAAGAGATGGGTTTTTAAAGTTGGTGAGGTGGCGAATCAAAGGGGTTTCAATGTCATATTTCCTGTTCATCCGAGAACAGCCAAATCCTTGTTGTCGGCTTTTGGAATGGAGTGGAAAAAACAGCTCGTGGGTTTGGGGATACAAGTGGAGGAGCCTGCAGGATATGTTCAAATGACGAAATGGCTGCATCAGGTTGCATCGGTTTGGACTGATTCAGGAGGGCTCCAAAAGGAAGCGTTTTTCTTCCACAGGCCATCGATTGTGATGCGCGATACGACAGAATGGAGTGAATTGGTTTCCGGTGGTTTTGCGCAACTCTGTCCTCAACCAGATGATTTATTGAATTGTATCCTTCAAATGCCTGAATTGCCTCTTCCATATGACGAGCCATTTTATGGTTCAGGTCAGGCGGCGATTAGCATTGCAGACTCCTTGCAAGCATGGTTCCAGAAGTAAGGATTTGGTCTCCTTCTGTCGATCAGTTGACACCGCGCCATCACTATGTGGTTCACGTGGTGTTTGAAGTTGTTTTGGGCTGGCCAGCAGTATGGTGTGATCGGGAGTCAGCCTGGAAGAATGGGGGCGATTTGCATATATGTTATGGTGGAACACCGAGTATGTGTGGTGATGAGGTGCTTTGGATTCCCGATGCAGGCTTATTGTCTAGATCAGGGGTTGAGGAGATGGATTGGCAATGGTCGGATGCGGAGCTCACTCCAGGCGGAACAAGACTTCCTTTTGGGGTTTCCCATGGGGTTTCCAACGAGATGCATGCCGATTGGTGGAGTTGGGTGTTTTGGATGGCAGCACGGATGGAAGAGCAAGTGGAAGGACATGAACTCAAGCGAGATCGCTGGGGTCGATTCCAAGGAGAGCACTCCTTGGCGCATGCAGAAGGCTGGTTGAAACGACCGAATATTGAAAGAGTTGTGCGGGATTGGGCGTCTGCTGCAACTCGTTTTATGCCTTCGAATCGGCACTATGAAGCTCGGGCGACGATGGATGTGGATAGTGCCTTTGCGTATTTGCATAAAGGTCCGTGGTTGATTTTTGGAGCGGCCATCCAAGATTTATTCAAAGGAAGATGGAAGCGTTTTTTGGAACGGCCTCGTGTTCTTTGGGGTTCTGAACCTGACCCGTATGACACCTATGAATGGATCGAAGAGCAGCATGCGAAGTTTGGGTTACGCACACACTATTTCATGCTGCTAGCTGACCGAAGCTCCAAAGACCGGGGCGTTCCATTTGATTCCAAGGGAATGCGGCGATTGATTTCATATTTAACCCAGGTTGCAGACGTTTCCATTCACCCCAGTTTTGAATCGCATGAATCTGCAGATTCCCGGACTTTAAAGTCGGAAATCAATCGGCTGGGCCAATTGAAGGGGAACCAACTTGATGACGGACGACAGCATTATCTGTTGCAACGATTCCCGGGCTCGTGGAAGCGACTTGAAGCTTGTGGTATCAATCGGGACCATTCGCTGGGATATGCTGATCAGCCGGGTTTCCGTTCAGGTTTGTCACGTCCGTTTCGTGCCTATGACTTGGAAGATGAACGCATCATGGACCTTTGGTTGCACCCCATTGCCATCATGGATGCCACCTTGATGAGGTATTTGAACCTGTCTTCAAAGGAGGCTTTGTTGATGGTTCGATCGATTCAAGACGAAGTGGAGCAAGTGCAGGGCATCCTGACCTTGCTCTGGCACAATGAATCGGTTAGCAATCGATGGGAATGGGAAGGTTGGCGTGAATTTTACAAAGAAGTGTTGCAAGTGGTCCAGCCAAAATAGATTGGAATTACCTTGTAGGAATGTTACATGAGCTGATTCAAACACCGAGCATTGCAAGCACGTACTTGGCTGAGATGCGTGATGAATCGATCCAAAAAGATCGTGTTCGCTTTCGTTTGAATTTGGAGAGAGTAGGATCGTGTATTGCATGGGAAATTTCAAAGCATTTGGAATACCAATCCAAGGAGGTTCAGACTCCGTTGGGGGTTGCAATGGTTGATGTTTTGAAAGAGCAACCGGTTTTAGCAACGATCATGAGGGCTGGTCTGCCAATGCATCAGGGGATGATGCGGGTATTTGATTGGGCTGATCATGCTTTTGCGGCAGCTTACCGACAACAGACGGACGGGGATGATTTTGAGATTCAAGTGGATTACATCAGCACACCTTCATTGGAAGGTAGAACATTGATTTTGGCTGACCCGATGCTGGCGACGGGAGCTTCCATGGTTCGGGTTTATGAGCAACTGCTCGCTTTTGGAACCCCGGCTCATATCCATATTGCCTGCGTGCTAGCAAGTCGAGAAGGAATTGACGAAATCCGTTCCCAGTTGCCTCCTGGAGTTCAGATTTGGGCGGGAGCAGTGGACGATACCTTGACATCGAAAGGATACATTGTTCCCGGTTTAGGCGATGCTGGGGACTTGACATTTGGAACCAAAATGACATGATGGGGCCTATTGAAACCTTGGGGTGGATGGTTGGAGCAATCATCAAATTCATATTGACTCCAACCGGGATGATGGTTCGCGGTGCCTCTTGGTGGATGACGATTTTGGTCACTTCAATTGGTGCGGCCATCGGTGTTTTGATGTTTTTCCATTTCGGAAAATGGGTGTTAAAAGTTTGGGGGGAATGGGTCCATCAAAAGGACAAGAAGCGCAAGGCCTTTACTCCCGCAAGAAGAAGATGGGTTCGATTTCAACGACGTTTTGGACTGTGGGGGCTTTTGGCCATCTCAGGACTGATCTCGGTTCCCATTGCATCAATCTTGGCAGCGAAATATCACAGCAAGGATCCTCGGATGCCATGGTTGTTGGTCTTAGCCTTTGTTGTTTGGTCTTTTATTTTGACGACTCTTAGTTTGTTGCTCGGTGAAACGAATCCACCGCAGTAATCTATGTTCAATGAAAACCGATGGAGATGAAGGCAGATTTGTTTTTTGATTTGGATCGTACGTTGTGGGATTTTGATCGCAATTCAAGAGAAGCATTGGAAGAGATTTTCTTGGAATTGGCTATACCTGTGATGCCTAATTCGATTTCCGCGTCTCGCTTCATCAAAGTATATGAGGTGGAAAACGAAAAATGCTGGAGAGCCTATCGTGAGGGGAAATTGAACCAACAGCAACTTCGCCCTCTTCGGTTTCAAAGGACCATGGAAGAATTGGGTTTTCCTGATATGGATGGGGGCAAAGAGTTGGCACATGCCATGGGAGAAGCATACGTTCAACGCGCCCCTTTTCGCACTCAACTCATCCCGGATGCCCTTGATGTAGTCAAGACTTTAGCCAGTCGCGGTCATCGAATGTTTATTCTCACCAATGGATTTGATGAGGTGCAACACATCAAAATGCAGCATTCGGGTTTGGGTCCTTATTTTGAAAAGGTATTTACCAGTGATGCCTTGGGATACAAGAAGCCTCACCCCAGGGCCTTTGAATGTTGCTTGGAACAAACCGACTCTTCGGTTGAACGTGCGGTGATGATCGGTGATGATTTGGAATGCGATGTGGTTGGCGCAAAAGAAGCGGGGTGGCGTCAAGTGCATTTTAATCCCAAGGGTCATCGCAATCGCGAACAGATTTGGCGCACCGTTACAAGGCTAACAGACATCCTTGCTCTCCCTCTGTGATTCGGGACTATTCGAAGGCCTTCATTTATCTGTCCTACGAATGGGTTAACTTCGAGGTTCAAGAACAGCATGACATGGCCAACGAAGACAATTCCAAGAAGAAGAAATTAAGTATTGACCTGCCTGAGGAGTTAGCCCAAGGGGCCTACTCAAATTTGGCTGTGATCACACATAGTCCTGTGGAGTTTGTGGTTGATTTTGCGCAGGTGATGCCTGGCATGTCTCAGGCGAAAGTGCGCAGTCGAATCATTTTAGCCCCACACCATGCCAAACGATTGTTGCAGGCACTGGGCGAGAATGTGCAACGGTTCGAAAAGCAAAATGGCCCCATTCAAGCACCAAATGGAAGCCAAGACCCCGCCTTTCCGCTGACATTCAGTGGGCCACAAGGGGAGGCGTAGCCCGCCTTAAAAGCGGGAAAAATGTCCTTTTGAAGTGACCACACCGAGTGGATTTCCGCAGAGGGGTGGTTTGTTCGGCAACGATGCATAGTTGGCTTGATTGTGCCCTTTGGAGACTTCGGAGCACACCCACTCTGCATCTGTCGCAAACCAAGTCAAGTCCGCAGGAGATCCGATGTCCATTGGAAGAGACTCCCATCCCAACACATTTCGCGGCCCCTCCGTCAAAGAGCGGATGATGCTATCTCGAGCGATTTCTGGAGTCGTATGCTGACTCAGAGCACTGAGAGCTACAGCAAACAAAGATTCGATTCCTGACATGCCTTCAGTGGCCAAGGCAAATTCGACATCGGCGTGTTCCAAGTCCTCTGGACGGTGATCAGAAACGAGCATGTCTATGGTGCCGTCCAAAACACCTTCACAAAGTGCCTTTCGCGCTTTTTCCGATCGGAAAGGAGGCATAACCCGCAGGGTTCCATCAAACCCGCTCAAATCTTCATCGGTGAAGTAAAGGTGGTGAGCCGTTGTGCCACAGGTCACTTGAAGACCTTCTGATTTCGCTTGGCGAATCAATTGAACTCCTTCGGCAGAACTCACCACAGAGAAATGCAACCGACCTCCCGTGTATCGAAGCACTTCAAGGTCACGTTGAATGCGCATCACTTCAGATGATGTTGGATTTCCTGTGACTCCCATCTGGGTGCTAACGATTCCTTCGTGCATGACCGCTCCCGCATTCAAACCTAAATCGAGTGGGCATGTGATGATGGGGAGATTGAGTTCAGTAGCATACTCCAATGCACGGCGCAACATCTCGGTTCGATCCATGGGACAATCGTCAGAAAACCCCACCGCGCCAGCTTCTGCTAAATCATACAGTTCCGCAAGCTGAGCACCCTTTGTTCCTGCAGAAATGCAACCCAAGGGATGCACTTGACACACGGATGTGGCACCTTGATCCAGAAGATATCCGATGGCCGACTTGTGGTCGGCAGCCGGCTCGTTGCTCGTATTTAGGACAACATGGGCTATTCCACCGTGAAGAGCGGCGTTAAGTCCGTTTTGAATTCCTTCTTTTTGCTCTTCTCCTGGATCTTTAAAATCGACTTGGCCATCAATCCAACCGGATGAAATAGCACCATTCGGTGATTCCCAGATCATCATGTCATTCTGAGTTGGAATTTGGTCAGCGATGTTTTCGATGCGACCATTGCGGATCAGTACGTCGCAGACGTTCCCGTGATGAGGTCCGGTGCGATCAAAAATCCTTACGGATTTGAGGAGGAGCGTTTCCATGGGTGTAAGAAATAAGTTTCTGCCAATAGGGCTAAAAGCGCGAGCAAGACAAATTGAATCCAAAGCGGTTGTCCTTTCTCTAAACGTTGAATCATTTGGGTGAGTTCGGTCGTAGACGTTTGAAGGACATCTACATGTTCCCAACCCCATGGTTCCCACTGGGATTTGAATTCAACGGAGTTGAACGCTGTGTGATCGGATTCGTTTCGGTCTTGGTTCAATCCCCACATTGCAACAGAAACACCTGAAAAAGTCAACGCATAATGACCCGCTTCCAATTGCAAATCATGGATGTAAATCGAGGTTCTTCCTTGCGTTGATCTGACTTCTGGAATCCAGCTTTTAAGGGATTGGTCGGTTTTCGGAGCCATCGGTCCATCCAAAGTGACCGATTCTGTATCCTCCGGTTCAGATGCAACATTCCATGCCACAGAGCTTCCTAATTTCTCTGCATGAATAGGGGTGGCCGAAGATTGCTCTGCCATACGCAAAAGCAATGGGACCCATAGAGCATGCCTTGTTAGATTGGTTGATGCGACCGACGGACTGGTGCCTAAAACAAAAACAGAGCCACGCCCAAGGGGAATCTTAGAAAAGAAGGGGTATCCCAATTGGGTTCGTACCAACACTTCTTCACGCGGTCCGGGGCTACGATGGATCGCTTCTGAAAGGCTGGGCAAGTTCAAACGTTCTGGTTGAGATTTGAAGACGCCTTTGAAGAATGGGTGCTCTGATGCAATACTCCCCACCTGATCAGCTTCAATTGACCATGTACCTTCATCTTCCAACCCCAGCGATTGTGCGACTTCTGGGTGGTATTCCCCCGAAGTAGGCATGAGCATGATCGTTCCTCCTTGTTTGACAAATTGTGCCAATTGATCGGCAAAACCGCTTGATGTCAAGGGGATTTCGGTCACGATGACCACATGAGCCTCAGCTAAACTCTCTGGAGACCATTGGGCGGATGTTGTGAGCTCGTATTGTCCTTGGGTCGATTGGTATACCCTATTTACCGCCTGCGCTGGACCACTTTGTGGATGAGCGGTGATGTGCAGAATTCGAATGCGATCGATGACTTCGTATCCAAAATGCCAATCGTCGTCAAAACGGATGGGCGCGTCCTGGATGGTCAATTGCCCTTTCTTCAAGCCTGCTATTCCATGTGTGAAGCGAATGGCTGTATCCGTGGCCATACCAGGAACTACATTGAAGGTCCCAATAGCAATGCGTTCATCGTTGATGGTGAGGTGCATCGGTAGACCACCAATGGCTTTGCGGGCATTGTGTCGAATGCGTACGCGCAAGGTGGTGGGACGGCTTTCTATCCGCAAGGGCTCATCAAACCAGATTGAATCCAACCAGATGTTGGGCGTGTTGCTCGATAATTCTGGAACGAAATGCCAGGTAACACCCGTGTCGGGTTCCATGGGGTCCGCCGAAAACGTATGGGTTGTTTTCTGCAAATCCGAGAACAAAAAGCCAACTCGTTTTTTGGATGTTTCTTTTTCCAATTGAGAACCCATGCGAATGAGGACATCTTTAATCGGGCGTGAAATCGGACTCGCTTCGATGTCTACGATACGTTCCAAAGCTTGCTGTTGAGTCAGAAACAACTGATCTCTTCCGGAAAAATCATTTGTCACGATTTGAAACCGATCGGTGGCATCGAATTGTTCGATGACAACGGCGGCCTTGTTTTGTGCCGATTGAAGTAATTGCCCTTCCTCTCCATGGGCCTCCATTGAATAGCTGTTGTCAACATACAGGGACACCGCGTGACCTGATAAAGAAGCGGATGCATCCGCTTCTTCGGTTGACGTAGGGGGCCAGTAGGGCTGAGAAAAAGCAAGAATTAAAGCGGACAATGCAAGGAGCCTTAGGGCCAGAATCCACCACTGGCGAATCTTCTGCATGGCCTTGGATTCGCGCTTGATTTCATCGAGAAAGGCTACCTGGGAAAAGGCGATTTTCTGATAGCGACGAAAATGAAGGAGGTGAATAGCTATGGGAATAGCAAGTGCACTTAGAGCCCAAAGTATTTCTGGATGCACGAATTCCATTCGGCGCAAATTTAGCACCAATTTTGCGGTCCATGGCGAGAGAAAAACAGGAGAATGAAAAAGCAATGGGGCTTCCCCCGAAACGAGTTCCGGAATCCATCCGTTCTTTTTTGTTGGAAAAGGCTGATACGTATGAAGATGCGTCGTTTATTCAAGACGACCCCATTGCCATTCCGCACCGCTTTTCGGCCCCGATAGACATTGAAATTGCTGGTTTTTTGACCGCTACGTTGGCATGGGGAAATCGAAAATCCATCCTCAAAAGTGCGGATGAGCTCATGAGGCGATTGGACCACGATCCGGCTCGGTTTATCACCCATGCTTCCCGACAAGAACTTCAAGCGGCGTCCCGCGGATTTGTTCACCGCACCTTCAACGAAAGGGATGCGATGTTGTTTTTCATCGCTCTCCAGCGGTTGATTCAACAGGGGGGGAGTTTAGAGAACTATTTCATTGCAGGAATTCAGGGCCCAATCTCCGAAGGCCAAAGCCCCATGTCTGCGGGGATTCAGGCCTTCCAAAAAGCGTTTTTTGAAGCTTCAAACCATGAGGGATACGCTCCGGGGCGCACCCAGAAGCATGTGGCGAGGCCAGCACGTGGGTCTGCGGCGAAGCGCATCAACATGTTTATTCGTTGGATGGCCAGATCGTCAAGACGCGGAGTGGATTTTGGTATTTGGTCAAAAGTGAAGCCCTCGGAATTGATGATTCCATTGGATGTGCATACAGGCCGGGTTGGAAGAAAATTAGGTCTCTTGGAAAGAAAGGCGAACGACTGGAAAACGGTCGAAGCATTGACGGCTTCCCTTCGCCAGATTGACTCCGAAGATCCTGTTCGTTTGGATTTCGCCCTGTTTGGATTGGGAGCGATCGAGCGGTTTTGATGAGCGGATTTTGCCATCGAAATTGGTTGCCGTGAATGCGATGAGGAGCTTGCCGTGAATCTAAAATTGAAATCCTAGGAACCATTGGATTTCCGATTGCCCACCGATCGTACGCTGAGATGCAGCATCGTTAGCCAATGAGGCCCAGTCGCTGGCTCACACAATCGTCTATCCGTTGGTATAAGTGGCTTGGTGAATAGGTTCTCCAGCCGATTTCACTCAATTCCCCTCCTAAAACAAAATAGCTATCCAAATCAATGGATTGCATATCTGCGATGACATGTTCACGGAAATTGAGCAAGGCAATCCAACCGTCATCACCCGTGACTTCATCAAACCATTCATCATAGTAGCAATCATCGCTGAAATGGAAATTCAGGACATTTTCCCCGATTAAAATAAACCGATGGATGCCTTCACTTTGCAACACATCGATGACTTCGCGTTTGAGTTGCATAATGTCATTGTAGAGGCAGTCGTTCCATTCGCCTATAAACTCTAGAATGGCAAAGCGTTCTTCATAATCCACAAAGAGTATTTTGCAAAACAAGGTCGACGAGTGAATGGTATCCCACTGGGGATGGATATAGTAATTGTAGACTTTCGTCGAGTACTCGAACTCGCTGTATTCACGATCGAAAAAAGGACTTTTGGGGTCCTCACTGGCGATATAGTGATTGCGCCAAGCGTAATATGGCTCAAGCGCGTGCATCTCCTTTGGCTTGATCGATTGCTGCACGAACACTTCCTGTAGAACTCAACAGCGATGAAGCTCGATCGGCATCCAATCCAGTGGCTTCTATGATCATCCGCACGCCTCGTTCCATCAGCTTTTTATTGGATGGCCGCATGTCGACCATTTGTGATCCCCGGACATGTCCCAATTGAATCATGGTTGCGGTGGTGATCATGTTGAGCAAGAGTTTGGTTGCAGTTCCTGCATTGAGGCGTGTGCTTCCTGTGATGAATTCGGGACCCGTGACGGCCACTAAGGCATATTCCGCGGCTCGTTCTACTTCTGTGTCCGGATTGCATGTAATGCATCCCGTCAGCAACCCAGCGTCTCTTGCTTGCTGGAGCCCTCCAATGACATATGGGGTTCTTCCTGAAGCAGCGATGCCTATCACGGTATCCATGGTATTCGGTTGAAATGCTTGCAAATCGGACCATGCGCCTTCCGAGTTGTCTTCAGCTCCTTCGACGGCTATCCGAAGGGCACCATCGCCTCCTGCAATCAGGCCGATGACAACGCCTGGATCAATACCAAAGGTGGGTGGGCATTCGCTCGCATCGATCACTCCCAATCTTCCGCTCGTCCCCGCTCCGATGTAGAATAAGCGTCCTCCTTGTTTCATTCGCTGAACCAAGGCTTCGATCAATGCATTGGCAGCGGGAAGTGCGGTTGTGACCGCTTGCTCCACTGCAGTCAAACTCGATTGCATTCCTGCGGTGAGTTCGGCAATGGATAACGTTTCGAGATCACGGATGGGACCTGTTTGTTCCGTAGGAGGGAGATCGAAATTCACGGCTCAAAAGTTACAACATGGGTCGCAGTCTAATCATGTCTTGGTGTTCCACCATTTCCATGCTGCTTCAGCTTGAGCTTGGAGCATGTCTTTTCCATTCAGTACAGTTGCTCCATGAGCACGAGCCATTCCTAAAAATGCTGTTTCAGCCGGGTTGTATATGAGGTCAATGACCAAATGATCAGGGGTGAGACCTTCCCAAGGAAAGGGGAGAACATCGGTCAGATTTGGATAAGTTCCAACGGGCGTGGCTTGAACGATTAAGCCATAGAATCTCACAGCTTCCATGGAGAGCTCTTCGTACCGGACGGTGTTCCATCCTTCGTGAGGCGTTCGGGTGACATGTGCGACATCGAGGCCTAAGTTTTGCAATGCAAAACGCACTGCCGCTGCCGCACCTCCGTTGCCTAGAATCAAGGCCCGTTCATGCTTGGAGGTGAGGAAGGGTCGGATGCTTTGCGCAAATCCGAGTGCATCGGTGTTGTGCCCCACCCAACCCTGTTGTCCATCGGGACGGATGGCATTGACGGCACCGATACTCAAAGCTTCTTCGGTCAATCCGCTCAAATGTTGGATGATGCTTTGCTTGTATGGAATGGTGATATTCAATCCGCACAAAGGACCGGAAGGGTTTTTTTCTTCTGCTGAAATCCATTCGTTCCATTGATCGATATCAAGAAGTTCAAACAATGCATAGGAGGCATCTGCAATTCCTTCTCGTCGAAATTTATCCGTAAAATGGGATTGAGATTGAGAATGTTGAAGGGATTTCCCGACCAGTCCAAAACGTCTCATTTCGATGGCGCAGAAGATGTGTTTCCCAATCGATTGAGCCCGAGAATCACCGCTATCCCCACCAATGCACTTACTCCGCATATTAGAAGCATATCTATGGCCTCCATTCCTGGCCAGGCATTGGTTTGTGACCAAATCTCCCGGCCATCGGAGTGGGTGTAGAGCAATGAAAGGTTTTGCTTCCAAGGCCAAAGGGCTTGAAGGGAACCGAGAAGAAAACCGGTGAGTAACGACAAGGTTTGGTTTCTTGCACGGGAGAGAAGCTTTTTCAGGATGCGACTGAATCCAAGCAATCCAATGAGCGCACCACAACAAATAGCGGCAATTCGCATGATGTCCAAGTCCTTCAGCGCACCAATTGCGGTTCCGTACGCCCCCAATAGGAGCAAGATGAAGCTACCGGAAATTCCTGGCAAAATCATCGCACAAGCCGCAACGGATGCGCAAAGCGCCAACACCCACAACTCGCTTCCAACGTCAGATGGTGGAAGGGATGTGATAGTGGCTGCGATCAAGGTGCCTGCCAGCCCCCATAGGATATGCTTTCCATTCCAGGAGGCAACTGTTTTTCCGACCAGGGGAACGGAAGCGGCAACCAATCCAAAAAAGAAAGCATAAAGCGCTTCTTTGTGGTTGCTGAGAAGGTGGTGAAGGATGTTGGAGAACAAGACCACACTGCTCAAAATACCACCGGCAAGAGCCAAAAGAAATGCCCCGTTGGCTTCTTTCCAAACCCCTTTCCATCCAGTCCGAAACCCTTGCAGAATGAGTCTTGGGTGAAGGTTGGCGATACTGGAAAGTAATTCGTCATAAATGCCACTAATCAAGGCAATCGTCCCTCCCGATACACCCG
Source organism: Flavobacteriales bacterium (assembly GCA_028823145.1). GTDB lineage: Bacteria > Bacteroidota > Bacteroidia > Flavobacteriales_D > Sanyastnellaceae > UA16. Next base: position 31,974 of record JAPKCA010000001.1, on the reverse strand, counting down.
GAATCAGATCGGCTGCACCCATGGCCATTCCTTTCAGCCAAATCCAACCGTATGCTTTGAGGGGGCGTTCGTTGTTCATCCCACTTCCAATCCTGGAGCAATGTGTTTAGCCCAAGCGGTGAATCCACCAACTAAATTGAAGAGATTATCGAATCCGTGTTTAGACATCAGAGCGCTTACCGTCGCCGCGGAACGCGCACCAGAACGGCAATGAACTACGACGGGTAAATTCCTCGGAATTTCTACTTGACGAGTCAGGCAGAAAGCCATGGGAATGTGCGTCATTTCGTCAAAATGACTCACTTGGACTTCGTTGATTTCCCGGATATCCAAAATGACATGAGGATGCTTGTCCACCTGCCATTGGCGCAATTCTTCTACGGTGATTTCAGGAATCAACGACATGCTTTAGTCTTCTTCTACTTCATCAGAAATGAGGCGCCGGCCTTCGGCAAGTTCAGCGGGCAGATGTTCGAAAAATGTATCTCCTCGTAGACCTAAACGCAAACATTCCAACGGAATAAGATCATTGGGGCCAATATTGCCCAAGTTTACGTTGCAACCAAATTGCTTGATGAACCAAGCCTGTTGTGGTTTTTTCGGTGCCTCCCAGAGGATGTCCTCCAAAGAAACATTCGCCAAAATGCGCTTGATGAGTTGTACGTGAGCAGAGCCATTGGGGCGGTAGATGCCTACCGTTCCGCTTTCCCTCGCTTCGGCAATGACTTTAAAGCTTCCTGCTTCCAATTCGTTGCTCATCATTCGGATCCACTTGGCAGGGCTGATGAGAATACCTTCCTCTTTGGAGCCCACCTCAGACAACACCTTGTAGTTTTTGCTCAACTTTGCGATGAGCTCACATTTTTCATCGTGGTTAATCACCATAGAACCATCGCTGACTTCCAAACATCCGATGCCCAATTGGTCAATGAATCGCAAGTAGCCATCCATGTCATCGCGAATAAAGTAGGCTTCAAACAACGTGCCACCGCAATACACCTCCATGCCTGAATCATGATACAGCTTGACTTTCTCCTTTACACCGGGTGTAATATGGGATGTTCCAAAGCCGAGTTTTAACAAATCGACCAATTCAGAACCGATGGAGATCAAATCCTCTGCTTGCCGCACACTGAGGCCTTTGTCCATAACCATGGTTAAACCATTGTTTCTTGGCTTAGCTGGACGCGCTGGTAAATGTTTCATTTTAAAGTTAAATCAAGGTTTGTATCGCTTATAGCGATCAACAAAGCGCGCATCATTGGCAAGCGCTGGAAGGAGATTCAGAAGTTCTTCAGCTCCATCAAAATAATGAGTGAGGAGGTGCTCCAAATAATCAAATGCTTTGGCGAATTGCTTCAAAGCATAATGACTTATAAATTGTCGGTATCGAATTCCAGATGACTCAGGAAGATGCTCCAGTCCGAAGTTGGCGATTTTCAAGGCTTGGTCATGGGCTTCGATCGCCTGCATGTTGTCGATGCGTTCGATCCACAATTCTTCATGGGCGATGTCCAAGGAAAGACCTTGCGCATAGAGTTGTTCGGCACGTTCATTTTCACCCATTTTTTTCTGGGCAGTGGCCAGGAGTAAGTAGTAATCGGCCTGTTTGGGTTCCAGATTGATTGCTCGCTCAAATTGCGCGCAAGCCTCTTGCAAATTGCCTTTCAAATCGGCCAGGACTCCGAGCCCAATGAAGGCGTCAGGAAACGCCGGATCCAACTCCAGACTTGCTTTGTAATAGGTCGTCGCTTGGTCCAAGTCCCCCATACGCTCCAAGCATTCTCCCATGTAGCAATGGGTGGCGGGGGAGGCAGATTCAAAATTTAAGGTCTCTTGATACGTCTGGAGCGCATCTGCATATCGCTCCATGGATACGAGTGCTTCCGCTTTTTGATGATACGCTGGGCCAAAAGAATCTTCAATGGCAATCGCAAAATCATATGCGTCGATGGCTTTGGCTTGACGCCCGCAATGTTGCAATGCATTGCCTAGGCTATACCATGCAGCGAATGAATAAGGCTCATCCTCCAAATACTGTGTGTAGAAAGCAGCGGCCTGCTTGTATTGACCAGTGCGCTCAAAGCAGAAGGCTAGCTCGTAAACGGCCGTTTCGTTCAAAGGGTCTTCGACAAGCGCTTCCTTCAAATTTGCAACGGCTTCTTTCCAAGCACCGAGGTTTTCAAATTCAAGAGCGATGTCGACCCGAATGTCCCGGCGCGTTTCTTGATCCGCTAAAAGCATGGCCTTTTTGTAATGCTGAATAGCCAACTTGTGCTCTGTCATATGGCTGTACACCGAACCCAACGTGAGATGTACCTCTTCGTTCAGGGGGTCTAAGGCCAAGAGCTCTTTTAGGATAGGTACCGCTTTAACAGTTTGACCATTGTTGGCAAGAATCTGAGCTTGACGCAACTTCAAGTTCAAGTTGCCCGGGTAGAGTTTGCTTGCATAGTTTAATGCAGCACGGGCTCTCCGGGTTTCTCGGTGTTCCATATAGTGCTCGATGAGGCCTTCTAATTCGTCTAAATCAAAAAAAGCTTCATCCCCACATTTGACCATATCCTCGAATTTGCGGACCAAATCGAGTAAGGCAGGTTCATCGTGATATGCTCGTCCCTCTTCATTCATCTTCATCAAAGCTAATACCGAGAGTCCACAGCTGCACCTTTTTACATCAAAGGTTTTTTCACATATTGATTTCAGTAGTTTAAGAATTCAAGGGATGAGTTTACTTTTGCTGCATGCTCATCACCTCAATATCGGGAATCCGAGGAACCATCGGTGGAATTGCAGGCCAAGGATTGACCCCGCCTGACGTTGTCCGATTTGCTTCTGGATATGCCAAATGGCTCAAAGATGCATCTGGAAAAACCCAGCCAACGGTGGTGGTAGGACGTGATGCACGAATGAGCGGCATGATGGTCCGGGATTGCTTGGTGGGAACACTAAACGCGATGGGGGTTCATGTTTTGGATTTGGGGTTGAGCACGACACCGACCGTGGAATTGGCTGTTCCAGGAGAGCAGGCTGATGGAGGCATTGTTTTGACGGCAAGTCATAATCCCAAACAATGGAATGCCATGAAGTTGTTGGATGCTCATGGAGAATTCCTTTCTTCGGAGAATGGCGAGAAGGTTTTGAAATGGGCGTCTATGGCATTGGAATACACGGAAATTGATTCCATTGGGAGGACCGACCATCGGGAAGGATGGATGGAGAGACATGTGGCCCATGCCACTGAGTTAGCATTGGTTGATGTTGAAGCCGTTCGAAAAAGAGGTTTGCGCGTAGCCGTCGATGCGGTGAATTCAAGTGGAGGCATCATTATGCCCATACTTTTAGAAGCTATGGGATGTGAGGTAATCCGGATTCACTGTGATCCAACGGGAGATTTTGCGCACGACCCAGAGCCGCTTCCGAATCATTTGGTGGATTTGAGAGAAGCGGTGGTGGCTCATGGCTGTCATCTGGGCATCAGTGTGGATCCGGATGTGGATCGTTTGGCATTTGTAAGTGAGGATGGGAGTTGGTTCGGCGAGGAATACACCTTGGTAGCTGTCGCAGATTTTGTGTTGCAGCATACGCCTGGCAACACCGTCAGTAACATGAGTTCTACCCGCGCTTTGCGTCAAATAACAGAAAAACATGGAGGCCAATACCTAGCGAGTGCGGTAGGGGAAGTCAATGTGGTCGAAGGGATTCGGACAACCAACGCAGTCATTGGAGGAGAAGGCAACGGTGGTGTCATTTATCCCGCTTCACATTGTGGTCGAGATGCGGTGGTTGGTGCAGCACTGTTCTTGACTCATTTGGTGGCCTCCGGTAAAACCATGTCGGAACTTCGCCGCGATTATCCGCAATGGGTCATTTCCAAGGATAAATTGGAATTGCCGGATTCGGGAGTGGAAGAAGCCCTGGCTCAGTTGGTCGCGGCCCATCCCGATGCTGAAGTAAACACCCTTGACGGCGTAAAATTTGACTTGCCTGAAGGGTGGGTTCATCTGCGGCGATCCAACACAGAAGCCATCATTCGGGTATATGCTGAAGCTGAGACCTCTGAAGCGGCTGTTTCATTGGGTGGTGCATTCAAAGCTGAATTGCAAGGCTACCTTGCTGATTGTTAGCGCATCAGTTGGTTTTGACTGGGATTCCAGCCCGATTAACCTCAGCTGAAGAATGGGATTCTTGGATTCAAGTTGCATAGATGAAGAGGAAAGTTGCATTTTTGTCATCCTGAATTCCCCACGAAATGTCCGTGTATCTCGATAACGCCGCTACCACTGCTGTAGCTCCAGAAGTGCTGGAGGCGATGATTCCTGTGTTGCGAGATCATTATGGAAATCCCTCATCCAGCCACTCGATCGGAAGGAAATCACGGGTCATCATTGAGCAAAATAGACGCTCTATTGCGGGCCATATGGGATGTCATCCACGGACCATCTATTTCACTTCCGGTGGCACTGAAGCCGATAATTTAGCTCTGCGTTCTGCGGTCCGAGATTTGGGTTGCCAACGAATCATTACGTCTGCTGCGGAGCATAGTGCCGTAATCAAGACAGCGGAATCACTGCAACGGACATCAGGAATCGAACTGGAATTGGTTCGTCATTTGGAGGATGGGGTCATCGACTACGCCCACCTCGAGGAATTGCTTGCCAATGGACCCAAAACCTTGGTGAGCTTGATGCATGCCAATAACGAGGTGGCGGTGGTCCAGGATTTGGAACGCATTGGCCAATTGTGTCGGGCCAATCAAGCTCTGTTTCATACAGACACCGTTCAGACTATGTGTCATTATCGGTTTGATCTTAGGTCATTGCCAGTCGATTTCATTACGTGTTCTGCACATAAGTTTCACGGGCCAAAAGGCATCGGGTTTTTATACATTGCTCAGGGCTTGAAAGTGGGAGGTCAAATCGAAGGGGGAAGTCAGGAACGTGCTGTAAGGGGTGGAACAGAAAACATTCATTCCATCGTTGGTTTGTCCCGGGCGATGGATTTGGCATACGGAGATTTGGAAAAGCACGAACAGCATATTCGGGCGCTGAAGGCGAAGATGGTGGGGGAATTGCGAGCACTATTTCCAGATATTCGCTTCAACGGAAACTCGGATGACCCCAGCAGGCTATACACCGTATTAAACGTTTCCTTCCCTCCTCATCCGAAAAGTGGCATGGCTCTCTTTTTGCTGGATTTAGAGGGCATAGCGTGTTCTGGAGGCAGTGCATGTTCTAGTGGAGCTACATTGGGTTCTCATGTCCTCAGAGCCTTGGATTACCATGATTCTTCACGGGCTAGTTTGCGGTTTTCATTCGGTCGGTACAACACGGATTCGGATGTGGAATTTGCAATGAAAGCGATTGCACGCGTTTTTTCTCCAGTGGGAGAATAAGTTTAGTGCTGAATTCGGATTGGCATTGGCACGCGCTTTCGCTACATTCGAAATTCAATCCTGATTTATGGCTTTGAATTCTGCATTTAGTTGGTTTATTCGCCAGCGCATGTACAATATTGAAATGGTTCGATCCATGCCAGTTGATGTGCAGCGTTCGGTGTTTTCCCATTTGATTGCACATGGTCGCCAAACGGAATTTGGGGTGGAACATCATTTCGGTGAGATTACCTGTTTGCGTGATTTTCAGCGGCAGGTTCCCATTCGCACATACGACGACATCAAACCTTGGATTGATCGATCTCGAGCAGGTGAGTCGGATGTTCTTTGGCCTGGAAAAACCCAATGGTTTGCGAAAAGTTCAGGGACCACAGCAGAACGCAGCAAATTTCTTCCAATTACAAAGGATGCATTAAAAACCTGCCATTTCAAGGCGGGGAAAGACTTGTTGGCATTGTACTGCAATCAAAGGCCAGCGGCGGAACTCTATGATGGCAAACACTTGGTGCTGGGAGGGTCATCGGCGTTGGAAGGGACGAGGAAGGGTTCATACACAGGAGATTTGAGTGCTATTTTGGTTCGGAATTTGCCGTTTTGGGTCGAGAGTCGGCGCACACCAAATCGCAGAATTGCTTTGATGCCGGATTGGGAAAAGAAAGTCGATGCCATGGCCCGAGCGACCATGAAAGAGGATGTTCGGATTTTAACGGGCATACCGAGTTGGATGCTCGTCATTGTCAAAAGAGTGCTGGAGCATTCAGGAGCAGATTCATTGAGTGAAGTTTGGCCGAATCTGCAATTGTTCATGCACGGTGGTGTGAGCTTTACTCCTTACCGGAATGAATTTGAGTCGTTGATTGGTGCAACCAAACATCCGGTGGATTTTCTAGAGAGCCACAATGCATCGGAAGGGCTTTTTGGGATGCAAGACCGTTTGGATGAGGATGATTTGCTCATGATGCTGGATTATGGCATCTATTTTGAATTTGTACCGATGTCCGAATGGAAGAGTGAAAGCCCCATCGCTTTGGAATTGCGTGAATTGGAAATTGGCGTTGAGTATGCGTTGGTCATTTCCACAAATGCTGGGCTGTGGAGATATGCACTAGGTGATGTTATTCGGGTAACAGGCCTCCACCCATTCCGCATGCAAGTCTCTGGTCGCGTTCATTCGTGCATCAACGCTTTTGGAGAAGAATTGATGGTGCATCAAGCCGAAAGAGCGGTGGCTGAAGCAAGTGCCCTTTCAGGCGCTTCGGTGAGAGATTACACGGCTGCCCCTGTTTTCATGAGCGCAGAGCGAACAGGAGGGCATGAGTGGTTGATTGAATTTGCACAACCACCACAAGGGGGGTTGGATTTGTTCGTTGAATGCCTTGACGCTTCTCTTCAAAGGCAAAACTCAGACTATGCTGTCAAGCGCACAGGAAATTTGGCCATGGAATATCCCGTGGTGCAAGCCGTTCCTGTGGGAACATTTGATCAATGGTTAAAGAGCAAAGGCAAGTGGGGTGGCCAACACAAGGTGCTGCGTCTTTCGGGTGATCGAAACATGTTAAAGGAGGTGCTATTGGCCAAGCAATGGATTGAGCGTTCCCAATTGCTTCATCAGGAAGTTCTCGATGAACCATCGAAATGAATGTTGCTGTACCAAGCCATTCACATTTGATGGTTTACTGCATGTTAGGTGGGTGTGGAAAACCCTATTTTTATAGCGCTTGGAAACGCCCTATTTTGCACGCTCAACGGATACCAAGATTATGCATGTAGCCATCGCCGGAAACATCGGTTCGGGAAAAACCACCTTGACCACTTTGCTCGCCAAGCATTACCGCTATACTCCTCATTTTGAGCAAGTAGATGACAATCCTTACTTGAATGACTTTTATAAGGATATGCAACGATGGTCGTTCAACCTGCAGGTGTTTTTTCTCCGCTCACGCTTTGCCCAGTTAGCGGAATTACAAGAAAGCAAGAAGAAGGTCATCCAGGATCGGACGATTTATGAGGATGCTCACATTTTCGCTCCGAATTTGCATGCCATGGGTCTCATGAGCACCCGTGATTTCGAGAATTACCAGGACCTGTTCGCTTTGATGGAGCGCTTCATTTCCCCTCCAGACTTGATGATTTATCTACGTGCTTCTGTCCCTCGTTTGGTAGAAAATATCCAAAAGCGTGGACGGGATTACGAAGAAGCCATCCGATTGGACTATTTGAATCGGCTCAATGAACGGTACGAAGCTTGGGTCAGCACCTACTCACACGGCAAGCTGCTGATCATCGATGTGGATAGCAATCACTTCAATGAGAGCAAACAAGATTTGGGAGCGGTGATTGAGGGAGTGGATGCCGAGCTCCACGGATTGTTTGTCTAATCTCCTTCAATCTCCATCGCTTTGATGGCTGCGAGTGACGAATTTTAGGATATAAAAAAAGCGGGCCGCAAGGCCCGCTTTTCTTTTGATCATTGCTCAACTCATTCAGCAGGTACCGCCTCGGCAACGATGACCTCACTTGAAGGTGTCTCGATTGTTGCGTCTGAATGACTTTCTGGTGCATTGAATCCATGAAGGATGGGAGCAATCACCAAACCGACCAAGCAAGTCAACTTGATCAGGATGTTCATGGAAGGACCTGAGGTGTCCTTGAATGGATCTCCAACAGTATCGCCGGTTACAGCTGCTTTGTGAGCTTCTGAACCTTTGTAGGTCATTTCGCCGTCAATCTCCACGCCCGCTTCGAATGACTTCTTTGCGTTATCCCATGCACCACCGGCATTGTTTTGGAAAATGGCCCACAAGACTCCACTGACGGTCACGCCAGCCATGTAGCCACCCAGTGTCTCAGCGGCCCATTTGCCATCCATTCCGAAGGCCAAAGGCAGCAAGCCAATGGCAAGTGGAGCGATAATGGTCAACGCTCCAGGCAACATCATTTCCCGCAGTGCGGCTTGGGTGGATATGTCCACACATTTGCTGTACTCTGGTTTCCCTGTACCCTCCATGATTCCAGGAATTTCCTTGAACTGGCGGCGAACTTCTTTCACCATTTCCATAGCGGCTTTTCCGACTGAATTCATCGCCAATGCCGAGAAGACTACAGGAATCATGGCACCTATAAATAGGGTGGCCAAAACGTTCGCCTTGAAGATGTTGATTCCATCGATGTCCGTAAACTCAACGAAAGCAGCAAATAATGCCAAAGCTGTCAATGCAGCAGACGCAATAGCAAAGCCTTTTCCAATGGCAGCAGTTGTGTTTCCAACGGAGTCCAAGATGTCGGTGCGTTCACGCACTTCATCCGGCAATTCACTCATTTCTGCAATGCCTCCTGCGTTGTCCGCAATCGGACCGAATGCATCAATGGCAAGTTGCATAGCAGTGGTGGCCATCATAGCACAAGCGGCGATTGCGACACCGTAAAATCCAGCGAATTCATACGCTGTATAAATGGCAGCAGCAAATACCAAAATGGGTCCGAAGGTTGAAATCATTCCCGTTGCCAAACCAGCAATGATGTTGGTCCCTGCTCCAGTGGAAGATTTTTGTACGATATCCATGACGGGCTTCTTGCCCAATCCTGTGTAATACTCCGTCATGTAACTGATGGCAGCTCCAACGGTGAGTCCAACCAAAACGGCATAGAATACATTGATCGAACCGAATGTGCGATCTGCTTCGCCGAAAAACGTCATGGACAATTGTTCTGGCAACATCCAATCAATCAAGAAGTAGCACGCAACAGCGGTCATGATGATGCTGCTCCAGTTTCCCATGTTCAACGCGCGTTGAACTTCGGCCTCTCTGGCACCATCCTTCACCCGAATAAAAAATGTTCCGAGGATGGAAAAAACAATGCCCAAAGCGGAAATGATCAAAGGAAGAAGAATGGGGGACATGCCACCAAACTCATCCTGGCCAACGATCGACCCGCCCATATCATTGATGACATAATTCCCGAGAACCATGGCCGCAAGGACTGTCGCTACATACGAGCCAAATAAGTCTGCGCCCATGCCAGCGACGTCACCGACATTGTCACCGACATTGTCTGCAATGGTCGCTGGATTCCGAGGGTCATCCTCGGGAATGCCTGCTTCTACTTTTCCCACAAGGTCAGCCCCTACGTCCGCAGCTTTGGTGTAGATACCTCCACCAACACGTGCAAACAAGGCAATGGATTCAGCACCGAGCGAGAAGCCGGCCAAGGATTCCAAGACGATGGTCATGGCATGTACGCTTTCCCATTCTCCACCGCTGGAGATTTGGAAAAGAATGATGAACAACATGCTGAGTCCAAACACGGCTAATCCAGCAACACCCAAACCCATGACAGTGCCTCCAGTGAAGGACACTTTCAATGCGTGAGCGATTCCGGTACGAGCGGCTTGTGTCGTACGAACATTGGCTTGCGTTGCAATACGCATTCCAATATTTCCCGCCAAGGCTGAAAAAATGGCGCCAATCACAAAGGCGCCGACAATGTAGACTTCTGTGGTTTCTACGAAGTAGGAAACCACACCAAGCAACGCGGCGGCAACGACAACGAAAATCGCGAGGATGCGGTATTCAGCTTTGAGGAACGCGAGGGCTCCTTCGTGGATGTGTTTGGCAATTTCAGCCATTCGGGCTTCGCCGGCATCTTGTTTGCGCACCCAAGCGGCTTGGAATGCCATAACCACTAAGCCTAAAATGGCGATAACTGGGACGAAGTATAGCAGGTTTTGATCCATGATGATGATCTATTGGCATCCGGAGGGATGCGGTTACAATTTTAATATTGGGGTTATGCCACGTAGGCAACGCTTTTCACGGCTTCCATGATGTCTTTGACTTGTGGAAGGGCCTCTTCGATGAGCGGAGGAGAAAAAGCAAATGGGGTATCGGATTGGCACAAGCGAACAATGGGAGCGTCCAAGTGGTCGAACGCGTTGCGTTGAACGCGGTAAGCTACTTCACTGCTGATGCTTGCAACGGGGAAACTCTCTTCAACGATGATCAACCGATTGGTTTTCTTGACGCTTTCGATGATGGTGTCCAAGTCTAGAGGACGAATCGTGACCAAGTCAATGATTTCAACTTCAATGCCCTCTTTTTCCAATTCATCGGCTGCAGCATGAACGGTCTTTAAAATCTTTCCAAAGGAGACAATGGTGCAAGCATCCCCTGTTCTTCGAATATTGGCCTTCCCAATAGGTACCAGGAATTCGCCATCTGGAATCAAGCCCTTATCCCCATACATTTGCTCGCTTTCCATAATCAAAACAGGATCTTGATCTCGGATAGCGGACTTCAATAAGCCTTTCGCCTCATAAGGAGTGAAAGGAGTGACGACTTTCAATCCGGGAATCGAAGCGTACATGGATTCAAACGATTGACTGTGCGTGGCGCCCAATTGACCAGCGGTCCCGTTGGGGCCTCGTAAGACGATTGGTACATGGTATTGTCCTCCACTCATCTGCAACATTTTCGCAGCGTGGTTGATGATTTGATCTGCGGCCAGAATCGCAAAGTTCCACGTCATGAATTCGACGATGGGGCGCAATCCATTCATCGCTGCTCCAACCGCAATTCCTGTAAAACCAAGTTCGGCAATGGGTGTGTCAATCACGCGTTCAGGACCAAACTCATCGAGCATGCCCTTTGACGCTTTGTAAGCTCCATTGTATTCAGCAACCTCTTCCCCCATCAAGAAAACTCGTTCGTCGCGACGCATTTCCTCACTCATCGCCTCACGAACAGCTTCTCTAAATTGTACTTCACGCATGAATTCCATCTATTACAATAGGTCGGCAAAGATATGTCAACTGGAAATGGAACAAAAACAGGAAAATGAATGAAAAAAAAAGCATGAAAAAAACCTATGCATGCATAGTTAATGTCCGCAATTTTTGGCCTGAGAGGTGTTACCTTTGAGACAAATTCCAGGTATGAAAATTCTAGTTTGCGTTAGTCAAGCTCCGGATACGACAAGCCGCATCGCTTTCACAGAGGGTGGTAAGGTTTTCGAATCATCGGGTGTCCAGTATATCGTGAATCCGTATGACGAATGGTATGCATTGGTTCGAGGTATTGAGTTGAAAGAATCCCTCGGGGGGTCTGTTACCACAGTGACGGTGGGTTCTGCTGCGTGTGATCCAGTTATTCGAAAGGCGTTGGCCATTGGTGCAGATGATGCTGTGCGCTTGGACGTCGACCCAACGGATGCGATGCAAGTGGCAAGTTTGATTGCGGGCTATGCCACGGACAAGGGGTTTGATTTGATTTTGTGTGGGAAAGAGACCATCGATCACAATGGCTCGATTGTTCCTGCTATGGTTGCAGAAATGATGGATTGGCCGTTTATCGCATTGGCCAGCAAGTTGGAGGTGAATGGCCGTGTTGCTAGTGTGCAAAGGGAGTCTGCGGGTGGCACGGAATCGGTTGAAGTTTCTTTGCCATTGGTATTGAGTGCAGCAAAGGGCATGGCAGAGCAACGAATCCCCAACATGCGGGGCATCATGTCAGCTCGATCCAAACCCTTACTCGTGGAGAGTGGGCAGGCAGAACCGGCTACGGAAGTGCAGGAATTCACCCTTCCTCCACCCAAAGGAGCTTGCAAAATAATCCCCGCTGAACAAGCGGAGGAACTCATTCGTTTGCTTCGTGAAGAAGCCAAAGTCATTTGATCATGTCGGTATTAGCAATTGTTTCCCTTAAAAATGGTCAACCTACCAAGGGAGGGTTGGAAGCGGCGTCATATGCCGCTGCGTATGCGAAATCGTTGGGCACTGATGCCGTTGCGTTGATCTCTGGATCCATTGATGGAGATGGCGGACTCGGTGCAACCGGTGTTCAACGGGTTTTGGTGCATGCAGGGGGAATCACAGATAGCAGCCAATGGGCCAAGCTCGGTGCTGCTGCCGGTTTGGAAATTGGAGCCGATGCCACGGTGATTTCACATGATCACTTCGGTCGGGCTGTTGGTCCTCGGATGGCCGTGCGAATCGGGGCAGGTATGGTCAGCGGTGTAACCGCTTTGCCCAAATCTGGTTTGGTTCGTAAAAACGTATTCTCTGGTAAAGCCATGGCTGACGTAGCAGTAAAACAAGCCAAAGCTGTTTATTCAGTGACTCCGAATGCTTTCGGAATTGCTTCTGATGGCGGCGTTGCCACAACGGAATCTTTTGATGCCGAAGTGGGTGCTGTTCGTGAACAGGTCGTATCGTTCCATGCTGCCAGTGAAGACGGGCAAGTTCCACTGCCAGAAGCAGATTTGGTGGTGAGCGCCGGGAGAGGTTTAAAAGGACCTGAGAATTGGGGGATTGTTGAAGATTTGGCTCAAGCCTTAGGTGCAACGACCGCTTGCTCTCGCCCTGTTTCGGACATCGGTTGGCGTCCTCACCATGAGCACGTTGGTCAAACGGGCATTACCATCCGTCCCAATTTGTACATTGCTGCAGGCATTTCGGGCGCGATTCAACATTTAGCAGGTGTCAATCAATCGAAAGTTATTGTCGTGATCAATACCGACCCGGAGGCACCATTTTTTAAAGCGGCTGATTACGGGATTGTAGGCGATGCTTTTGAAGTACTCCCTCGCCTTACGGCGGCAGTTCGCGCATTGAATTCATAAACCAGATAACCGCTGGACTCCTTAACTTCGCGCAGATACGATTCTCGTAGATGAAGAAGGTAGAAATGGAAATTACGGACATTGCCCTGAGTGGATCATCCTCAGGAGCATATGCTATGGTGCTTGGCGAAGTTTCAGGAAACAGGAAACTTCCCATTGTAATTGGCGGTGCTGAAGCGCAAGCGATTGCCATTGAAATGGAAAAAATGAAAGCGTCCAGGCCCCTGACGCATGATTTGTTTAAAACGGCTTTTGCTTCGTTTGATATACGCGTCAAAGAAGTGCTGATTTACAACATGGTCGAGGGTATTTTCTATGCGAAATTGGTATGCACTGATGGGGTGAAGGAGGAGGAGATTGATTGCCGGCCTAGTGATGCTGTGGCTTTGGCTTATCGTTTTCGTTGTCCGATTTTTTGTTATGAATCTGTTCTCGCTGCAGCGGGCATTCGAGGGGAAGATTTGGAGACAGAGGAGGATCCTTTTGAAGCTCCAGTAGAGAAGGTGGAGCCCAAGCCCAAATTGCGCTCCATGAAAGAGTTGAATGCTGCCCTGAAGAAAGCTATTGCTCGTGAAGATTACGAACAAGCCTCGCAAATTCGAGACGAGATTGATCGTCAAAAAAAAGCCTAACTAGAAAGCCCAAGTCACTATGCATGCCAATCCATCTCCCCGAGTAAGTATCATTATGGGCTCCTCCAGTGATTTGCCGATCATGGAGCAGGCCGCATCGGTACTCCAAGAATTGGACGTATCCTATGAAATGACGGTGGTTTCCGCCCACAGAACTCCAGAGCGCATGTTCCAGCATGCCCAAGAAGCGGTTGGCCGTGGCATTCAAGTCATCGTTGCCGGCGCAGGAGGCGCAGCTCATTTGCCGGGCATGACCGCGTCGTTGACTCCTCTTCCGGTCATTGGCGTGCCCATTAAAAGCAGCAATTCCATCGATGGATGGGATTCCGTGTTGAGCATTTTGCAAATGCCTTCGGGTGTGCCTGTGGCAACCGTTGCATTGGATGGTGGCCGCAATGCGGGAATCTTGGCGGCCCAAATTGTAGCCGTTGGTGATTTGGCTTTGTTGGGAAGAATCAGTCAATTCAAAGAAAACCTCAAGACGAAAGTAGAGGCGGCCATTTCTCAGGTAGAAAACCATCGCCAAAAAACTTAAATATGGGTGACCGCCAATTCGCTTCGTTCGATCCTCTTGCACTCGCACCCGGTGATTTGCATGCCAAGCTACTCGGCGGAATTGCACCACGCCCCATTGCTTTTGCAAGCACCATCGATGACCAGGGCATCCCAAATTTGGCACCATTTAGTTACTTCAATGTTTTTTCGGCTCAACCGCCGATTGTGATTTTTAGTCCTGCACGTAGGTTGCGCAACAACACCACCAAACACACTTTGGATAACGTATTGATGGTCCCTGAGGTGGTCATCAATTTGGTAGATTTCGCCATGGTACATCAGTGCTCGCTTGCGAGTTCTGATTTTGACCGAGGGGTGAATGAATTTGAGAAATCAGGCCTGACGCCGTTGGCTTCTGAAGTGGTTCGGCCCAACCGTGTTGCAGAAAGCCCGGTTCAATTGGAATGCAAAGTGCTTCGAGTGGATTCTTTAGGTGAAACAGGAGGGGCGGGACAGCTTGTCATTTGTGAGGTTTTGCGGATGCATTTCCGAAGCGATGTGTTGAATGAAAAAGGCCATCCCGATCCTCAACGACTCGATTTGGTCGGACGTTGTGGTGGGAGTACGTATGTTCGAGCATCAGGCGCGGCCTTGTTTGATTTGCCTAAACCGTTGGCTGCACCAGGAGTTGGTGTAGATTCTCTTCCTATTGAGGTGAGAGAAAGCCGGATTTTGACGGGGAATGACTTGGGTCAATTGGGGGCCTTGTCGGAAATGCCTGATGAAACGGAAGTCAATGACTATAAACTCTTGGAGCTTTCAGATTTATTTATGGAGTTTGAAGGAGATGGGGTGGGTTTAGAAGCCGCGTTGCATCGCTATGCAGCTGATCAAATAGCCTTGGGAAACATACTCCCTGCAATGAAGGCATTGATGGCGTTTAATCCGGGCTAACGTCCTACGCGTTTTTTTTTATCAGAACGTATCGCCATTCAGCTCGCACGCGATACCTTCGCCTTATGGGTTTTGAAATGAAAGGGAAGATCAAAAAGATCTTCGAACAACAAGATTTTCCAAGCGGATTCTATAAACGTGACTTTGTGGTTACCACAGAGGAGCAATATCCGCAGGATGTAAAGTTTACAGCAGTCAAAGAACGAACGGAGCAAATAGCGCGATTCCAAGAAGGAGATCCGGTGTTGGTGAAGTTTGATGTTCGTGGCCGCGAGTACAATGGTAATTTTTATGTCGATCTCAATGCTTGGCGTGTTGAGGCCGGAGATGGCGCGCCGCCTGAGCAAGGAGCGGCTGCACCGGCAGTTTCTCAGGATCCGATGCCTGATGTGCCACCCATGCCTGTGGCGCCTGCTGCCGACGATGATGATTTGCCTTTTTGATTCGGTACCACCAGGCTCCAGTGCGGGGGCAATCATAGCGCAATAGCTTGCCATCAATCTCATCATCTAGTTTGCCTCAATGGGGCAAAGAGGAGTTGCATACCGCGCGGTTTGCAAATGGATTCCGATTGATTTACAAGCAAGTTCCACGTCCAGTGACCCATTGTGGATTGGTGATCAATGCGGGTGCTCGTGATGAAATTTCATCCCTTGGAGAATCAGGTGCTGCGCACTTCATTGAGCATACTTTATTCAAAGGCACCCAGAAACGAAAGGCATTTCATATCCTCAACCGTTTGGATAGCGTTGGGGGTGAATTCAATGCTTACACATCCAAGGAGGATACGTGGATTTATGCGGCGTTTTCAGAACAGCACCTCGAACGAGCAGTAGAATTGATCTCTGATATCACTTTCCAAGCAACGTTTCCGGATAAGGAAATCCTCAAGGAACGGGATGTGATTTTAGATGAACTTCATGCGTATTTGGACAGTCCGGCGGATGCAATTTTTGACGAATTTGAAGAACGTCTTTTTGCAGGCCATTCCTTAGGTGGGAATATCCTAGGCACAAAGGATTCGGTCTCTTCTATGAATCGAGAGGTTCTGAAAGGATTTGTTCAAAGGCATTACCAGACAGAACAAATGGTGTTTAGTGCCGTGGGAGCTACCCCTTGGAAAAAGGTGCATCGCCTTTGTGAGAAGTACTTCGGTTCGCTTTCTGCGGGAACTGCGAAATTGAATCGCCAGCCTGTGGTGGCGCTGCCCAAATTCGATGTTCGAGAGGCCAAGGATATCCACCAGGTGCACCATGTCATGGGAACCGTGACTCATGGGAGCGACCATCCGGATCGATTGGGATTGGCTTTGCTGGCCAATCATTTGGGCGGTCCGACAATGAATAATCGATTGAGCTTGAATGTTCGTGAACGGCATGGCATGGCATACAACATCGAATGTGCTTACAGTCCATATAGCGATGTCGGAACCTTTAGCATCTATTTTGGAACGGATCAGCGGTTGCACGCGCGCGCTGAAAAATTGGTTTTGAAGGAATTGAAAGACCTTCGAAATAACCGGCTCGGTGTGCGCCAGCTTCATGATATCAAGCAACAGGTAGTGGGGCATATTGCCTTATCCCAAGATTCGGGCAACAGCATCATGACGGGTTTAGGCAAAAGCTACCTTTTGTATGATCGTGTGGAATCGCTCGAATCGGTTTTCGCTTCGATTGATGCCATCAGTGCGGATGATGTCCTGCGGCTTGCAAATGAAGTATTGGCCCCTGAAGGACTGAGTCACTTGGTCTATCTCAGTCGCTGAGTCCTTGCTTTTTCAAACGGGAGAGATGCGGTGTACATCGTTGTTATCGTCCTCCAATTGATTTTTGACGAATCGCAATTTCAATGCGATGCCCGCCCACTCTTTTTGATTCGCTTTTAAGAGACGTTTGACTGCTTCATCATCGTTGTCAGCTCCTGATGCCACGTCCGCCAAGTAATTAAACCCGAATCGTTGCAGCCAAAGAATGGCATTTGGATCACCTTCAGCCCCACGAATCATGGCCATAATGCGCTGATG
The DNA here is from genome assembly GCA_028823145.1 of Flavobacteriales bacterium. Classification (GTDB taxonomy): domain Bacteria; phylum Bacteroidota; class Bacteroidia; order Flavobacteriales_D; family Sanyastnellaceae; genus UA16. Next base: position 14,858 of record JAPKCA010000001.1, on the reverse strand, counting down.
GCCATTGGCCATGAGCCACGTCCTGGAAGATTCGACGTGATGAAGAGCATGGCATGCCATGCCCAACTCTTCATATCCATGCTTCATGAGCCAATCTCGAAGGGGGCGATTGCCCGAAATGGCTTCGCCCCATGCGATCAAGACTTTGGCCGGGTATTGCATGCTTCCAAGTTAAGCCGTGGTACCTTTGCCGGCAAGTGAAAAATGCATCCGCCACTACGGAAACTCCGATGTTTTCAACCCAGTTTTGGATGCTCTGCTCCAGCACCGTGTTGTTTATGGCCAGCTTTGGAATGGTCATGCCTGAATTGCCAGGATATTTGACCATGCTCGGTCGGTCTGATTTGATCGGATGGATTGTGGGGCTGTTTACGGTCGGTGCTTTCTTCTCACGTTTTGTGAGTGGCCGCATAGCTGACCACGCCGGTCGCCGACCTGTCATGCTCTTTGGAACGTGGATTACAACCATTGCCGGGTTGGGCTACATCGGGGTTGGGTGGATTCATGGCTCGGATTTTTTGCCTTGGAAAGGCGTGCCCTTGGCCATCTGGTTTTTCCTTCTTTTGAGATTACTTCATGGCATGAGCACGGGCTTTCGTCCTACGGGTACGACGGCTTTCTTGACCGATATCACTCCCATCAACAGGAGAGGTGAAGCGTTGGGCTATCTGGGAGTGGCAGGCAATGCGGGAATGGCTGGTGGGCCTGCGCTCGGAAGTTGGTTGACCGTCGAATATGGGTATGATGCGATGTTCATCGGGTCGAGCATCTTGGGAGTTCTTGCCTTGTTCATGACGATTCGTTTGCCAGAATCCCTTCCCCAGGCTCGGCCGGTTCTGTTGAAAGACTTGAATATATTCAAAGGTCCAGTCTTGGATTGGTCCTCGTGGCCAGCTTCTGTGGCTTTGTTGCCGGTTGCATTTGCGTTTGGAACGTTCTTGACCATTACACCGGACTTTGTGGATTCATTGGGGTATGTCTACAAAGGATCCTTCAACACCATCATTGTTGTAGCTTCCATTTCGATGCGATTTGTTGCGGGTCGGGCCTCGGATCGTTATGGGCGTGTGCCCTTGTTGATCATCGGCGGTTTGCTGATGGCTTGTGGGATGGGGGGGCTGGCATACGCTGACAGCAAAGCCACTGCAACGGTGGCGGGCTTGATTTATGGCGCATCGGTTGGGATTAACATGCCAACCATTTTTGCGTGGACAGCAGATTTGGCTCGTCCTGGAAAAATCGCTTTGGCTTTGGGTACCATGCTCATGGCTTTGGAGCTTGGAATTGGAGGAGGTGCGGTATTTTCAGGTTATAGCTTTTCTGGTAATCTGGATGCGATTTCAGGACTGTATGGAATCTGTGGAATTTTCGGCCTGATCAGTGCGGTGTTGATGTTGGTTTTTCGTCGACGATTTTCATGACAGAATCTGTGGGCAAGGAGTTGTTGAAATGAACGTCAAAAGGTGGATAAATGTATGTGCATGCCGTTGTGATGCTTCGGCCTCTCATCGTTCTTTGTAGTATGCAAGACCTCATGCTCCAGCTCGAAACGGCCCGTCAAGAACGGGTGTCGACCCTTAAGGAATTCATGCGTTTGAAAAATGAATTGGCATTGGCTCAACGTCGATGCGATGAGCTGCGCGGTGAAAACAGCAGCTTAAAGCAAGCATTGTTGGTGACAGAGAATGAACTGATGTCCCTGCATACTTACGCGAACGAAGTCGCAGTCTAAACGATCACCATCGTAAATAAAAAAGGCGGACCCCTCAGGAGTCCGCCTTTTTTATTGAGCATTGGTTTTATGCTTCAGTCAAAATCGTTGCACCTGATACAGCAAAAGCACGATCCACTTTTTTAAATAAACCTTGGAGCACTTTACCAGGCCCCACTTCGACGGCTTCATCAGCTCCCATCAGAATCATCTGGTGCATGGATTGGGTCCAACGTACAGGAGCCGTAAGCTGTGACATCAGATTTTCCTTGATCCTCGCCGGGTCAGTTTCGGGTTGGGCATGGACATTTTGAACGATGGGACAACGGGGTGTTTTGAGTGTGGTGTTGGCGATGGCTTGGGCCAACCGTTCCCGCGCGGGTTCCATCAGGGGAGAGTGAAAGGCGCCGCCGACGGGAAGTAGAATTGCCCGACGAGCACCGGCTTCAGTGAGCGCTGCGCAAGCTGCTTCTACGGCACTGTTTTCACCGCTGATAACCAATTGGCCGGGGCAATTGTAGTTGGCAGCGACCACGATTCCCGAAGTTGATGCGCAAATGGATTCAACAACATCATCCTCCAGTCCTAAGACGGCAGCCATCGTCGATGGTGCCTTTTCGCATGCTGCTTGCATGGCTTGCGCACGTTCTGAAACAAGTTGCAGGCCGTCTTCAAACTTCATCGCTCCTGCAGCGACCAATGCAGAGAATTCCCCGAGGCTGTGCCCAGCCACGACGCCCGGTTGGAATCGTTCTCCCAATAATTCTGCGAGGAGAACCGAATGCAAGAAAATGGCCGGTTGGGTCACAGCGGTTTGCTTTAAATCGCCCTCAGTTCCCTCGAACATGGTCGTGGAAATGGGAAATCCGAGCAGTTCATCCGCTCTGGCAAAACGATTGCGTGCAATCGATGACGCTTGATAAAGGTCAAGTCCCATGCCTGGAAATTGAGCGCCTTGACCTGGAAAAACAAATGCTTTCATGGTGTAAAAATAGAACGAGCGAGGCACATGTCTTTAAAATTTTAGCGAAAGTCCTACGGAGATCACTTCCTTAAATTGGACTCCGGGTCCCTGTTGTGGAATCATCTCGCCTTCCACTTCAATCGGCTCTTTGGTTAAAATAACATCATCATCATAGATGAATGTCGCACTAATGGTGGTGGTGAGGTAGGAGTTGATTTTGAGCGAAAGCACGTGGTCCGTGAACAAATCCACGTTTTCAGGATTTGCGACAAAATTGGAAAACAAATCGAGGCGCAAGGCGTAGGTGACATTTTCCACGACGGGAGTCACCCAGCCCAACTTTATATATCCACCCAATTCATAGCGAAATCGCTCCCCGGGTTCAACGCCAAAGGCGCCAGCCTGAGACAATGAATCATCCAGCACCCATGTGCCTTTGTAGGTAAACGGGGCGAAAAAGAGGGTGAATCCGCCTTTTGAGTTTTTGTAATCAATCCCCGCGGCGAAGACGCCGTAGCCTGGTGCCATCCAATTGGAGCGAAGATTGTCTCTATCCGGAATGCCGTCCATCATGCTGTATCCTGGAGCGAATTGTGATCGGAATTGAGCCATGATTGTCATGAAGGCGGTCTCTGTTGCGCGGTACCCCCATTTCGAAGACCATTCGAAGCGATCGTCAGTTTTGATGAAAACATTGTCTTCCGGTCGGTGCAACATTCCGAAGGCCAAATGCAACTCCGTGTCCCAGCCGATTCGTTCTCGATCGAGATTCCAGTTGTGATCGAATTTTGTCATCAAAGACAGGTTGCTTTGGCCTCCAGCCGCCCAATTTTTCAGATGCACTTGGCTGAATTGCACATTGACAACACCTTCGCTTTTCCAGAGCACGGTGTCCACAATGGGAGCAGGAGATTCGGCCATCCTGAGGGCGTTCTCTTCCGCGGCCGTCAGGGTTTTGGTCACCGTCTGTGATGTGGCCTGGAGTGAAACCCCCAACAACCCAACCAGGGAGCATAGAACGAGAAATCGCGGGACCATTTTCAAGCGATCATAATTTTGGAAGTGGGATCAATCGAACGACCGTTCCTGCTCCTTCAATGGCCACAAAGACATCGCCATTTGGTCCCGTGCAAATATCCCTCACACGCCCAATGTCTTCGAGCAAATTTTCTCGATGGATCACCTTTTGATCTTGGTCGAGGACCAATCGTTCCAAGTATTCAAAACTCAACGAACCGGCCAATAGGTTTCCTTGCCAAGCTTTCGGCCATTGCCCTCCATCAATGATATCCAAGCCGCATGCTCCGATGGAAGGGAGCCAATAATACAAGGGCTGTTCCATCCCTGTCATGGCTGTATCGCGGGTGATAATGGTTCCACTGTAATTCCTCCCAAAAGTGATGCTGGGCCAACCGTAGTTGGCGCCTTTTCGGAGGATGTTGATTTCATCTCCGCCTTTTGGGCCATGCTCATGCGTCCATATTTCTCCCGTCGTGGGATGGACAAACATCCCCTGTGGATTGCGGTGCCCCCAGGTCCAAATAGAAGGCTCCGCTCCAGGGATGTTCAAAAAGGGATTGTCTGCAGGAATTGTCCCATCGGGGTGCAGGCGGTGCACTTTTCCAGGCCGTGATTCCAACGATTGGGGATGGGTATCCCGATGGCCGCGTTCACCGCATGTCAGATAGAGCATCCCATCCGGTCCAAAAGCGATTCGACTTCCGTAATGATGATGCGTTTTCTCATAGGGAGTGGCGATGAAGAGCGTCTCCACATCAGCCAATCGGAACGTGCTGTCGGCCACTTCCCATCGGCCACGAATCAATCCGGTAGCGGAGAGTCGATCGTTGTCAGGGTGAAGCTTGCTGTAGCTTAAGTAAACCCACGATTCAAGTGTTTTGTTATCGGTCCAAAACGCCACATCCATGAGCCCTCCTTGTCCCTTGACGATGATGTCGTCGGGCAATCCTTTAACCACTCGTTGAACGCCCTCTTGAAAGTGCCACAGGCGGCCTTCTCGCTCGGTCACCAATAGTCCGCCTTGATCGGTCAGGTCCATTCCCCAGGGAGTTTCGAGGCCGTCCATGATGACATCGGCTCGGATTGTGAGATCGGAAGTTTCCTCAGTCCTCGGGGCAGTTGGGTAGAACCGCTTTTCCTTTTGCGCTTGTTGCAACACATATTCAGCCAGCGAATCCAATTCTTCCGGCCCCATGGTCGCCCCATAACCGGGCATGCCAAGCAAAGGATAGCCCTCTTCCATCACGCGCAGGAGGTCCTTCTTTCGGCTTCCAAGTTTCCATGTGCGGCCCACAAAATCACGCCCGTTTGTGCCATGGCAATCTTGGCAAAATTCCGCATACAGGACGGCACCGGGTTCTTCGGTTTGGTCCGATTGCGTATCTGAACCTATGAAAAATGATATTCCAACCACAGCAATGGGAATCAATAGTACGGCAGGGTATCTCATCTTGTCAAGGGGTTGATTGGGGTTTCTGACCGATGAATCGACAAACAGCAGCTGCACCTTGGTGCAAAGGTCCTTCATTCAATTTTACACGCAAGGACTGATTTTGCAAAACGGTCAGTTCGTCGAAGTCTGATTCTAAAATTTCAGGAGTCAAGAGCATTGCCAGATCTTTGGGGCCTCCAGACGAAAACTGCAACTGATCCGTGTGAAATCCTTCCAAGATGATCAGGCCTCCAGGCTTGACCCATGACAAGGCACGTCGATGAAAAGCGTTGCGCATGGATTCGGGCATGTGAGCGTAGAACAATCCAACAACATCTACGGGACCATTGGGCGGAGTGTATTCGAAGGCGTCGGCTTGGACCGAATGGATGGTCACTCCAGCTTCTTCCGCCCACCGAATAGAAGTGGTTACACCGACTTGACTGGCATCAAAAGACCATACATTCCAACCTTGCTTGGCCGCAAAAACAGCGTTGCGCCCTTCACCATCGCACGGGAGGAGCATGGAATGTCCGACGCAATCACGCAAGGCTTCCGCAAAGAATGCATTGGGCTCAGCGCCGTACAATCCCTCTTGATTCCGGTAGCGTTCATCCCACGGTGAATTCATTTGACCAAGTTCCTACGTTTCCAAGAGGAATCTGCATCATTCTGTTGTTAGATTGCTACAAAGCTTTGTTCATGACTAGCACCATCCTTCCTGTCGCTCCAGCTGTTGAATCCATGAATGCCTTGTTTCAAGGATTGGTGGAGCGAGCTCCCCAACAACGCCAATTATCTGCCAAGCAGCGGATCAAGCGGTTGAATGCCTTAAACGCTGAAGTTTGGCGGAGAAGGGATGATCTGAAAAAGGCCATGTGGGAGGATTTTCAGAAACCCCCAGAGGAGGTTGACCTCACAGAAATATTTGTGCTGAAAAGTGAAATCAAAGCGGTCAAGCGGTCACTGAGGAATTGGATGCGCCCGCGAAAAGTTCCTAGTGGTTTGGCTTTGGTCGGGTCTTCTTCATGGATCAGGCCTGAAGGAAAAGGAGTGGCTTTGATTATTGCTCCATGGAATTATCCCATGCAGCTGGTTTTTCGTCCGTTGGTTGCTGCCATTGCTGCAGGTTGTACGGCTCTGCTGAAACCTTCAGAATTGACGGGGCACACAGCGAAAGTCGTGGCTGAAATTGTCGCCGCGGTATTTGATCCTCGCGAGGTGGTCGTGGTGCAAGGTGGCGTGGAAACGACGACGCATTTGTTGACGTTGCCTTTCAATCACATGTTCTTCACCGGTTCACCGCAAGTGGGGCGAGTGGTCATGGCCGCAGCTGCAAAACTGCCATGCAGTGTGACGCTAGAGCTAGGAGGGAAATCTCCCGTGATCCTGGATGCATCGGCAAACTTGAAATCCGCGGCAAAGCGCATCGCATGGTCCAAGCTCTCCAATGCTGGACAAATTTGTGTGGCGCCGGACTACGTCTTGGTGCATGAGAGCGTCCGGGATGCTTTTGTAGACCAACTTCAACTTGCCATGGATTCTTTGTACCCTGACGCAGAATCCAAAGCACGAGATTATCAACGCATCGTTCATACTCGACATGCCCAGCGCATTGAAGGGCTCATCATCGATGCCAAAGAACGCGGAGCAACCGTTATCCGAGGTGGCGAAGTGGACACAGTTGGTTGCCATGTTGAACCCACCATCTTGGTTGACGTGCCAGCAGGATCTCGAATACTTCATGAAGAAATATTTGGCCCCGTGTTGCCCGTCATCACCTGGGGTCATTTGCAGGAAGCCATCGATTTCATTGGGGAACGCGAAACCCCATTGGCTTTGTACCTCTACAGCAAGAAAAAATCATTGATCCGTGAGGTCATGTCTGCGGTGCCATCTGGAGGTGTGAGCATCAACAACAGTATCATTCATGTTACCAGTACCAACTTGCCGTTTGGCGGTTTAGGCTCCAGTGGAGTAGGTTCGGGAAATGGGGAGTTTGGCTTTCGGGAATTCACGCATTTTAGAGGAGTCTATGAGCAACGCTGGGCCGGAGTAGGGGGGCTTTTGATGCCACCTTATACCCGCTCAAAATCACGCTTGATCAATGCGGTGTTGAAGTGGTTGTGACCTAGACTATTTAGCCGTCAAATGGGAATTGTCGCAAAACGGTGGTTTCCCCGTGTGTTTGCAATGACAAAAGGAAAGATTTGCATCTTTTTGAGCCACATAAACCACCGGTTGATGGCCGGTTCCATGATGAGATCCATCGCAAAAAGGTTGGTTTTGGCTGAGGCCACAGCTGCACCATAGGTACGTTTTTCCCGCTTCCACTTGTTGCCTCGATGGCTTGGAGGAAGTGGTGTTATGTTTTTTAAACCCGCGCGACAACTCACTTTTTGGGTCCGAAGAAGCGGCCAGGGGATAGAGGTAGGCTGCGTGCCAGCGATCATGGGTTGCCTGCGGCAAACCGTAGGCAACTGGGAAGGATCGTGGGAAATGAGCAGACCCGAATAGTTGGTCCCAAATTGAAAAGAGGTTGCCGAAATTCCCGTTGGGGTTGCTGACTCCATCTGCTTTGGATTGGCCGTGGTGGGCATGATGGAATGCAGGGGTGATGAAAATGCGTTCCAACAGCCGAATCAAAGGGCGCAACAGTTTGTGACGATAAAAAGGCGCATCCCACGTTACGCGGCTATGTGAACTGATGATGATGGCTTGCTTGATGACCAATCCGAGTGCGGCAGGTCCTGCACCGCCCCAAAAAACGACGAGTCCCAACCACCAGACATTTGGCATGAGGAGGTAATACAAGGCGGCATTTCGGTACGAAACGAAAAAGCCCATTTCTTCTGCTTGGTGGTGGGCCCGATGCAACTTCCAGAAAAAAGGGTGCGCGTGGGCACCACGGTGATAGAAGTATTGAATCAAATCATCGGTCAACAAATACATCAGGCATGCCCAGCCAAATGGAATCCAGGCCAGGGCTTGTTCGGTGTCCGGAATCACCGCGGCGCAAAGAAAAAGGGTTATCCCCAAAACCAATGGTTTGACCAGCAAAGACAAGGTGATAAAGCTGATGATTTCGAGCGTCCAGTCGTCTTTTGATCGCTGTGATTGCTTCAGAAATCCAAATCCGATTTCAATGATGCTAAACGTGATGAGCACTCCCAAGACCATCCAGGTGCTGATGTTTCCTGTCTCAAGTGATTGCAGCAATTCCATGTTCATTGATTCATCTCAAAGATGAGGGAAATTCTTTCCCATGCGAACATCCTGAACTAAACTTGAGCATGAATTGGAGATTACGGTGGAGAAAATTAAGTGGAGTATTCATCTTGGTTTCGGTTTTTGCGATGACCGGGCAATCCCAATCGTGGATTGACACCGTAGAACCCCCCAATTGGTGGGTCGGGATGCACCATTCCGAATTGCAACTGATGATCCACGGGGACCGATTGGTTCAATTGACGCCCTATGTCGATTTTCCCGGAATCCGGTTGGATCGTGCCGTGACCGTGGAAAGTGAAAATTATGTGTTTCTGTACCTCCATATTGACGAAGAGACCCAACCTGGAACGTTTGTTATTCAATGGAAAGACCCCAAGGGTCGAACCGTTGGTCGCACACCGTATAGGTTGGAAGCGAGGTCCCCGGATTTTGAAATCACCGGATATACCAATGCGGATGTGGTTTGCCTCATCACGCCGGATCGATTTGCCAATGGAGACTCGTCCAACGATGCTCATCCGGACATGTTGGAAGGCCCCAACCGAACCATTGATTTTGGCCGGCATGGTGGTGACTTGGTGGGGATTGAGCAGCATTTGGACTACTTGGACTCCATGGGATTCACCGCTATTTGGTTGAATCCGGTGTTGGAAAACAACCAGCCTCAATGGTCGTATCATGGCTATTCTACTACGGACTATTACCGGGTCGACCCGCGCTTTGGAAGCAACGAAGACTACCGTCAATTAGTGCAAAGTGCCCGGGATAAGGGCATGAAAGTCATCATGGACATGATCATGAACCATTGCGGGTCCGAGCATCCTTGGATGAAGGATTTGCCAACCAGGGATTGGGTCAACAACGACAACACATTCATCCCAACAACGCATCGCCGGACATCCCTCCGCGATCCATATGCAGCCCAATCCGATGTCAAAGGCTTCGCGGATGGTTGGTTTGTAGAAACTATGCCGGACCTCAACCAGCGGCAACCACTGTTGGCCGATTACCTCATTCAAAATACGCTGTGGTGGATCGAGTACCTCGGGATTGGTGGCATTCGAATGGACACCTATCCATATTCCGATGCGGCTTTTATGAGCCGATGGAGTTGTGCGGTCATGGATGCCTATCCCGAGTTCAACATGTGCGGCGAAGAGTGGAGCCTGAATCCATCGGTTTTGGCCTATTGGCAGGCGGGTCAATCCAACGCCAATGGTTACACATCGTGCTTGCCAGGGTTGCTGGATTTCCCATTGCACGACGCGCTCATCACATCCCTGACCGAAGAGGAGTCTTGGCATTCGGATTGGGTGCAGATGTATGAAATGTTGGGCAATGACTACCTCTATCCCGATGCATCAGCTCATATCATTTTCCCAGACAACCACGATATGAGTCGGATCCACACACAACTCGGAGACGATGTGAACTTGACTCGATTGGCCACCTATTTTTTTGCCACCATGCGCGGGACGCCGCAATTCTATTACGGCACGGAAATCTTGATGTCCAATACGGGCGATGATAGCCACGGCAACATCCGGAGTGATCTTCCGGGAGGTTGGGATGGAGATGCGGTTGATGTTCGATCAGGTCGTGGGTTATCTGATGAATCCCAAGCTTTTCAATCTGAATTTCGAAGCCTGATGAATTGGAGGAAAACGGCTTCAGCCATTCACGACGGTCGACTCATGCATTATGTCCCAGAAAAGGGGAGTTACGTGTATTTCCGTTTCAACGACGATCAAAAAATAATGGTGATTCTCAACAAGTCTCAAGAGCCGGAAGTGATGGATTTGACCCGATTTAGTGAAATGATTCCAGCGGGCGCACATGTGGTGAATGCATTGACAGGAGAGCGTCATACAGGCGGTGAGTTGACGATTCCCGCTTGGGCTGCATGGGTGCTGGTTGTGGAATAAACTGTGGGTAAGTTCCTCGGCTTAAAGGAGCTTCCAGCCAGCACGTAATTAGCTTTCATCTTGAAATCAATTCAAAGAGTGAAAGCATGAAATACGGTTTACTGGTTGTTTCTGTGACCTTGGCCTTGTGTGCAACGGCCCAAAACCATCCGGGTTGGAATCCGGATTTTGATGGAAACCGGGCCATTGAAATGCCAGATCTTTTGCCTTTCCTTGGGATTTTCGGCTCGGCATGGACAGGTGGCGGCGGCGAGTCACCATTGGTCAGTGAACTGGACTGGTTGGGCAAGGAGTCTGAAATGCTCCAGTTGCCTTCGGACGCTCAAATAATTGTGCTTCATGCTGGAGTCAACGACCTCTCTGATCCAAACCAGACATCGGAAAACCACAGACACATCCTGGTTGAAGAATCTGAAGAGATGAGTCACCAGGTCTTGTTGATGGATCGTGGGGTCAATGCGACAAACCAACCCATGCAACACGGCACACGGTACTTCTTGCATTTTCCGGATGGCACGATTGGAGAAGTTTCAACCAACCGTGTTGGGGGGATGAGTTCCTCTGGTCGTCCGATCCGGACCATGGCCTATCTGATGCAGCTGAATGGTTCGTGTTACTACGGGCAATAACTTCACGTGGCATTCGTCCCTGCGGCTTCGCTGCTCGCTGCGTCCAGGATTATTCACTGTAAGAACGCGTGTTCAGCGATCAGGAATACACACTGACATTCAACAACACGATTTATGAAGAAGGCCCAGCAAAATGCGGGGCCTTCTCATTGTATTTATAAAGTATGCCACTCATTGACATTGAGATATAGGAGAAACGGGGCGGGAAGTCGAAACATTTTGAGGAGGATTTGACTAACACTAGACAACTATCTGAATTATTTTCGATTGCATCTTACCCCTGAGTTTAAAGCAATCAACTCATCTTAAATTGGTACATTCAACGAATGAAATCAGCATCGAAAATATTTATGGTTTGCCTAATATTCTTGTCGACATTAAAAGTCTACTCTCAGGGCTGTCCGACTTCTGGATATCCTGATTATTACAATTGCTCGGACATAGCTCAATTTGTAATTGATTACCCGAGCTGCAGCTGTCTTCCAAATAGTCTTCGACTGCCATATGGAGGTACCTCAGATTTAGCAGGCTTTCCTGCACTAGCTCAATTAGATTCAATTAGCGGTAACCTTTTTTGTAACGAATGTGATCTGAGCTCTCTTGTAGGTCTCGAGAACCTTACCTACGTTGGTGGTCACATCACTATTGACGAACCACATGGTACTCTTGTGAACTTACAAGGTCTGAACAATGTATCTTATATTGGAGAGGGTTTCAACTTATATGAGTGTGACGATTTATTGAGCACCCATGGCCTAGACAATTTGCAATACGTAGGAAGCATCAATATTTACGAATGCAATGAACTGATAGAGATTGTCGGATTTGAAGGCATCAGTGAAATACCGGGAAGCATCAATCTTGAAGAAAATTATGCTTTGCCCAATCTTTCTGGCTTTTCTAACTTTTCTACTGTGGGTGGTGATATTAATATCGATGAAATGGATGGATTGCATTCATTAGAAGGCCTCGAAAATATTGATGCTATTGGTGGCAATCTTATCATACGAAAAAACCCCATATTAGAAAACCTAGATGCACTTTCATCAGTAATCTCAATTGGAACAAATATCAACCTTTGGAGTAATACCAGTCTAAACAGTCTTGAAGGCTTGTTCTCCGTAGTTGAATTCAATGGGGAAATTTTAGTTTACAATTGCGAAAGTCTAACAAGCTTGTATGGGTTAGAAAATGTAGAGGAACAAAACATCACTCACCTCACAATAATGAATTGTGGAAATCTGAATTACTGCTCGTTAGATAATATTTGCTCGTACCTCACTAATGATTTTGGGCCATCTACAATTGAATTAAACGATGGGGGCTGTAATTCAGAAAATGAAATCACTGATGCTTGTGCTCTAGTTACAATAAATGATACGTTTAGTGAATCAGCTTTTGAAAAACAACTTGTCCTAATTACAGATCTGTTGGGAAGAGAGACAACACTTAAGCCCAACACCCCCCTACTCTATATCTACGAAGACAATACTGTAGAGAAGAAAATAATTTTAGAATAAAATTCTCACAACTGAGTGGGTTTATTTTTAGTGGAGCAGAGAGGCGGGAAGTCGAAACACTTCGACAACGATCTCCAGAAAATTTTAGACAAATTGAACCCTGAAAATCAAGACTAAAAAATCTAAAATTTGTATTTAAATACAAAATCGGTGGGCCTCTCGGTCCTAATTTCGAACTTTTTTAACAAGTTCTTCTTTCTCCCATTTTTTAATAATCATAAACCAAAGAACAACGGAAACAACTAAGATTATAAGTTTTTCCGTCATATCAATTCCATTTTTGATTAGTGCATTAAACATCATAATTTGTATAATTAAATGGAAACAAGCACTTGCCAAAATAGATTTTGTAGATTCCACTACTTGTCCAATACCCCAGCTGCCAAAGATCATCATTGCTAAAAAGAATAGATTATCTCCTATTGTAGCTTCTGTTAAAAATGTCAAGTGCCAGAAGTACCATAAAAATCCAATAGTGAGGTATTTTTTCCATGGTTTGATAGTTTTTAACTCTTCTTGTAAGTAACCTCTCCATCCATATTCCTCCATTACACAGTACAATAAAGTTCCTATGATTGATATAAAACCATATAAATGAGGATTTAATTCAAATTCATTATCTACTCCAATAATCGTCAAGATGATTGTCGGAATAATGATCATTACTAGACTTTTTGATTTTGATGTGCCAAAAAGAGAGATTTTGGTTATTCTTTTTTTCTTTAGAAGAAAAAGAGCAATTAGAGCTCCAATTAATACGCCACTTCCTTCAAGAATAATAGTAGTTAGTATGTAAATCCAACTTGGAATTTCTTCTAAATTGGCTTTAAGATCGAAAACGTCAAACCTGAAAATATTAGATATAGTTATTGCAATAACTAAAAATAGCAAGATTCTTTTCCATCTTTTTTCCATAGGCCCTAAAATAATAAAACCCACTCAAATGAGTGGGTTTATTTTTGGTGGAGCAGAGAGGCGGGAAGTCGAAACTTTTTGAGGAGGATTTGGCATCATCTATCAAACGTTCAGAACTCGTAACACTAGTTCATAGTTTTAGCTAGGACTGTAGCTCCAAGTTGCTTGTCCATTCAAGTTCTACTCAACGATAAACGTATGCGTTTTCCCCTCGTGCGTTTTCACTGTGTAGAACCCCTTTTTCCAGTCACTTACATTGAAAACCCAACTTGAAACGGGTCCTGTTTCCTCCACTAATTTTCCAATAGAATTGAAAACTTGAAGAGTCGAGGTTGAGCTTAAGGTGATTGTCAAATTTGATGCAACAGGGTTAGGGAATATCAGGACTGATATGTCGTCTAATTCACCGACAATAGACGCGGGTGAACCAGCACATCCGCAGTCTTCTTGAATCACGTCATCCTGTGTGGTTTCGTCACCGTCATCGCAAGCGTCTCCGATGAACAAACAGCTTTCATTGTCTTCTGTTGCAGCATCATCATAATTGCAAGCCAGAGAATTCATGCATCCTGGGAGGTGGATTGTAATACTTCCGACCATCCCAGCTTGAGCATGACCGTATGTCGTGCAATCGTAATAATAAACTCCAGGAATCGTAAAAGTGTGTGTCCCTAAACAAACGGGCACAGTGTCAACCTCCACGGTCGGTAAGTAAAATTCTTCAGGGTTGTCAAATGGAAGTTGAGTTAGAGAATTCGTTATTCCATTTACATCGTGATTCCCGCCATAATTCACCCATCCAACGGTCCATCCCACATTCACAATTGCAGCATCTGGAGAAAACGACATGCCTTCTGCTGAAATTTCAATAGTGGCCCCTGGACAGATCTGATCTTGACCAAATCCGAGACCAGAGATCGCCGCAAAACCGAATACGAATAATAATTTTTTCATCATTTCTTGGTGTTGAATTTATAACTCATCCTCTACCGGTTTGGTTGCACGTTCGATGCGGGCCTATCCGCAGAGAATATCTCGGTCGGATTCCGGGATTTCATCGTTTTAGTTGTCAGGATTAATCATTCGGGATCCTCCTCGCAAATATCACCAAACTGAGACAGTAGTATAAGCAAATCAGAAACATTGACGAGCCCGTCTCCGGTAACATCCGCAGGACATCCGGGAACGAACGGTAAGCAAGTTCCTGAATCCTCTTCATAGTAAGTTCCTTCACCACAGTTTTCGGAACAATCAGAGCATTCCTCAAACAGGCAACTGCCATCATCATTGGTTGCGGAAGCGTTATAGTTCGAAGCATCGACATATGTACAACCCGCCACTTCAAATTCGTCACAAACACCGTCGCCATTTGAATCAACCAAGCAGTTGCCGTCGCAGTCATATCCTGCATCAGCATAGTTGCAAGAGCCGTCTTCGTCTGTTGCGTCGTTGCTGAAGTTGCAAGCTGAGCTATCTGTGCAGCCTCCTACTTCGAACTCATCGCAGATACC
>JAPKCA010000135.1 GCA_028823145.1 Flavobacteriales bacterium | reverse complement strand
GATTTCTGAATGGGCTGGAATCAATGCTTCGAAACTTGACCTGATGACCTCTTCATCGGCCTTGCCCACCGTGTCGCTCAGAGCCAATACTCCAGGGTTGTATCGTTCAGCCAGCTTGCCGGCCCAATCGACGAGCATCTGAGGACTCCAATCATCCCCAAAAGGGTTTCCGAACCCCATGCTCAGATAGATCACCAATCGCTTTCCGTGTTGATCCGCATGATGTTGAATGCGATCCAACCGATTCAAGGCTTCATCAATACTTGATCCCGTGTTTCGTTGCTGAAAATGTTCCGAAATGCTAAAGGGAAATCCAAGGTCATCGATTCCCTCATATTGAACAGCCTCTTTCGCGCCGCGTTCATTGGCAACAATGACTAAAATGCGACTAGTTCCTCCTAGGACACCATGATCCTGGAGCCCCCGTATCACACGATGTGTGTCCGCCATTTGGGGGATGGCCTTATGCGAAACGAAACTTCCTATGTCAATGGTGTCAAACCCAACCTCCAGAAGCAATCGATAATAGGCCAGTTTATCTTCTGTGGAGATAGGGCTGGGCCAACCTTGGATGGCATCTCTGGGGCATTCGACCAATTGTACAGGTTGCATGCGTCTAAGTTAAGTGAGTAAAAATTCAGTTATGACGTAACCATTTCTTGAATTGTGCCGTAGAAAAGGCACACGATCATTTCACTTCAGCTTCCCATGGACTTGACTGCTTTCAACCGCCTACCTCTCGACGAGAAGACCAATTATATGTGGGACCATGGCATCTGCCTTGCTCAACGAATTGTCGAAAATCGATATATCTTATGCATTTTTGAATTAAATGGCTTTTATGTAGAAGCTATTTATTCTCGCAGAAACAATCGAGTCAATGCCATCTTGCCGATTGCTGATCTTCCTGAATGGGAAGGATATGTAGAGCAAGTTTTGACCAATTTGTTGCACTTGAATTGATTGACCGAGGCTCAAGAAAAGAATTTCCCGTATCACAAATAGACTTTTTGGATTTATCCAATTAGATGGGTCGCCCGTTCAATTTCTGTTGAATGGGCGATTTTGCACACCATCATGCCTTATAACGAGCACCAAGGCAACACAGCGGCAAGAATCAACAAGGCGTAAATGGCAAATTTTAGTTTGCAATGAGGATGGCGCAATGCGGTGATATTCCAACCAAAGTAAAGAACGCCTATCATCCACCATAAAAGAGGATTCCACTCCTCTGTTGACCAAACCCAACCTCCATTCTTGGTCAAAGATGCGAGCTGACTTGTCAATCCATTAATGGAATATGAAATCAAGTCAGCCAGCGCTGATGTTGCAGGCCAATCGTCATTCAAAAACATCAAACACCACCAAAATAGATAGGCCATTCCAAGCAAATACATGCAGGGAGCAGCGATAAGATTCATGGGGAGGAATGTCCATGGAAATTGTCCAAATACAGAACAAGTCCACGCGACGGTTCCTCCTTGAGCGGCAATGGGTATGCCTACAAACCCAGCGACACGCTTGAATGAATTGAGCGTTCTAATGTGCTCGAGAAACAGGAATATGGCAGCAACGGCGGCGAAACTCAATTGGGCGCCCAATGAGGCAATGGAATAGGGCGTGATCATGAGGATGACCCATCCAGCGATGGACCAACATTGAAATCCTGTTGGTCAGCGATCACTCCATTTTCCGATCACAAAAGCAGTAATCATCGTCGCGGAACGAAGTGCTGATATAGGCCAATCGCATAGGGCGACATAGATCCAAATAAATCCAAAGAGCGCCCCTCCCATGCATTGAATGAATCGTCTTCGGTGATGGATGAATAGCAATGGAATAAATCCCACGAGACCAATATGGTAACCGCTTACTGCTAGAATGTGGGCCAATCCAGCGTTCGCAAACGAGATCCGAACGTCCGAATCTAAATTCGTTTTGTCTCCAAGGGTCAATGCGAGTAACAATCCTTCGGCGGGTTCAGAGAAATTGATTTTCAGAGAGTCCGTGATGTAAGAACGAGTTCTCATACACCATTGAACAAGTGAAGAAAGAAGTGTGTGGGCTTCTGTGTTTTCCCATTGGATTCCGGAAAGGAGCTTGATGCGCCCTGCGATCCCTTGGCTCCGTTTGAAACCCGCATAATCAAAGGATGAAAAGGAGTTAAAAGGGGAGAGAACACCCCAACATGTGCCCTTGATTTCCGTTGGATGCATCTCTGCTCCAGGAATCTCAAGCAACAAAGGCCGATGGAACTCTGGCGATGTACAACTGGCGTTCAAATCTGAGTGAAAAGTGCATTCCCATCGATGAAGAGACGGGGTGGTGATGGGGGGGAAGGATGGAGCCTCCCAAGCCATGCGTGTCCATCCCAATCCAAAAATCAGGACGCTGAGTAAGACATCCCTGCGGTGCGCCTTGAAGAGGCACAGTGGCAAAAGAACGAGAAGAGTCAGGACGGCCAAAAATGGATGCAGGTATGCGTAACATCCTAAACCACATGCCACCAACGGCCAAAAAAGAGGGGCTTTGATTCCCGGTACACGCATCCGTTGCCACACATGGGCAAAATGCACATGAATGATGGAATGACACGCATCGATTTATGTCTGACACGCATGGCTTTGCATCAAATCATCTCAAGGGTTCAAATGCACTTGAATCGAGCTCTTTGAACGTGTGACGCTTCAGAAAGAAGTAATCAATGAGGATGCTTCGTTTGTACCATCCCGCGTAATTCAATGTGCCAACACCAAATTTGTTAGGTGTTTCACGGATTGATTGCACCTCCAACCGGCGCCTTTTACGCATTACGCCAAACATTTTGTAAAAATCTCGATGAGCACGGATGACAGCCAAAAAAAGCGTCCCTGACCCTTCGGCCAAAAACTTAATAGCTGCGACTCCATCAAGCACCAACCGTGAAAACAACATAGGATAAAGGCTCACTCTATGGTGGTTCTTAACCAGGAGAAAAAGGTTGTTTCGAAAGTTCAAATACGTTTTGAACGGACTGGTTTTTTGAAGAGTCCCTCCACCCAAATGATAAACAATTGAGCCGCCACATACACCAACCCGATACCCTCGGTTTTTCAATCTCCAACACAAATCAATCTCCTCCATGTGGGCGAAAAAGTCAGCATCCAAACCGCCGACTAAATGAAACGCTTTGGCATCCATGAACAAAGCCGCCCCAGAAGCCCAAAAGACTTCACGGTTGGAATCGTATTGCCCAAGATTGGACTCGAATACTTCGAAGATCCGACCAGCACAGAAGGTATAGCCATGGCGGTCAATGTATCCCCCCGCAGCACCAGCATATTCAAAAAGTTCCGGGTCGGCATCATTGCAAATCATTGGCTGGCAAGCGGCATAGCCTTCAGTGGCCATCATATGCAATACCGGCGGAATATAATTTGGCGTCGTGCGCACATCGCTATTCAATAGGACATAGGTCTTTGCCTCGATTTGCTGAAGTCCGGCATTGTATCCACCGGCAAATCCCAAATTCTCTTTGAGTAAAACTTGCTGGATCTCAGGATAGTACTTGGAGCACCAAGCCATGGAATCATCTGTACTTCCATTGTCAATGACGACCACATCCGCATCGCCCTCCGAATGTTCCACGACAGAGGGCAAATAGGCTTGCAAGTGCCGCAAGCCATTCCAGTTTAAAATGGCCACGACCGTTCGTTCCGATGGTTGAACTGGAATCATCGTGGGTTAAAGAATAGGTCTTCCGGTTCCTCTCCTGAAAAAGTGTCGCGTTTTGGGTTCAGTCGATTCAACTGCGTCTGAGTCACCTGCAATCCATTTTCTCGGTTCCGTAGGACATGCAGCCAATCCGTGTTCTGAACCTCGCCAAGCATATCCGAATGCAACAGAACAAAGCACTCTGAAACCATATGGGGTGAAAAGAACAAGAATCGCTTGTTTGTAAATGCCCCTGCACGGTGGTAATGCCAAATTTCATACGGATAATAGTCTGTGCCGTTGTGCCGCTTCACGATCGTATTGGGTGGTCCATAGCGGAGGTACACATAGCCCATGTCAGTCGAAGCACCGTGGCCCCATCGACATGCTCCGTGTAGGGAATCGACATACGCGATGGCCGTGGTATATTCTCTCCAACCAAGTTCCGGGTTTTCTGGCCGATGGGCTTTCCAAAAATGATCCAAAAACCCTTGCATTTGAACGACCGTCGCCCGTGGCATATAGATGTCTATGGTTTGTTGTTCTGAC
>JAPKCA010000036.1 GCA_028823145.1 Flavobacteriales bacterium | reverse complement strand
GGCCTGCGCCGAAAATGCTTCATTCAATTCAATCAAATCCATATCAGCCATGGTTAGCCCTGCCCTTTCCAACGCCAATTTAGAAGCCCTAACAGGACCTATGCCCATAACTCGAGGCTCCACCCCCACAACTGCCGAGGAAACAACCTGAGCCAACGGATCCAACCCATGAGCTTCAATACCCCCTGCAGACGCCATAAGGAGCGCTGCAGACCCGTCATTCAAACCCGAAGCATTGCCAGCGGTAACTGTGCCGTTTTCATCTCTGAATGCAGGGCGAAGTTTGGCCAACACATCTTTGGTCGTATTGGCTCGGACAAATTCATCTTTTTCAATAATCAGCGACTCCTGCTTTCTCCTGGGAATAGAAACCTGTATGATTTCCTCCGCACGAAATGAATCACTAGCTGCGGCCTTTTCCTGAGACCAACATGCAAATGCATCCTGATCGACTCGACTGATACCATATAGGTCCACCAAATTTTCTGCCGTTTGCCCCATGCTCTCTGTTCCATAGAGCTCATCCAACTGCGGATTGACGAAGCGCCAACCAAAACTGGTGTCATGCATCTGACTATCTCTCCCGAATGGCTTGGAGGCTTTTGAAATAACCCAAGGTCCACGAGTCATGTGTTCTACACCTCCCGCGATGACCAATTGAGCATCTCCCATGTGCAACATACGTGAAGCATTCACGGCAGCTGCCATTCCAGATGCGCAAAGTCTATTGATCGTTTCTCCCGGAACAGATGCCGGCAAACCAGCAAGCAGAGTGGCCATGCGAGCGACATTGCGATTATCCTCTCCCGCTTGATTGGCACAACCCAACAAAACGTCATCAATGGATGACCCATCGAGCTGCGGAAACTTTTTCATCAGCCCTTTGATGGAAAGCGCCGCCAAGTCGTCTGCACGAATCGGCGACAAAGTCCCTCCTAAATTCCCAATGGGTGTTCGAACACCATCTACCAAATACGCATCCATGAGATTTCAACTATGGTTCGGTCAAATATAGGACCTGCCCGATGCTGATTTCGATGATTTTAGGAGCATTTTTGTAACATGCGGATTGCCATCGTATCTACTTTTCCACCCTATCGTGGGGGCATAGCGCAATTTAACCTCCAGTTGAGCTTGTCATTGAAGGATCAAGGCCATGATGTTATGGAGGTCAACTGGAAACGGCAATACCCTTCTATTTTTTTTCCAGGCAAATCGCAACTCATCGATGGAAGCACCTTGGAGACTGGTCCTAGGGCTCTGTTAGATTCATTGAATCCAAAATCTTGGCGCGACACAGCCGAACAGGTTGCTGATTGGAAACCAGACCTCGTGCTCCTTCCCTATTGGCATGCAGCTCTTGTCCCTGCTTTGGTCGGCTTCGTAAGGAGATTTAGAACTATCGCACCGCAAGCGATATGTACAGGTCTCATGCACAATGCCAGTTCGCATGATGCAAAATGGTGGGACCGCTGGTTGACCGCTAAGTTCATTGATCGGATGGATCGAATTTGGACCTTAAGTGCGCGAGTAACCCAACGCATTCATGCATTGCATAGCAACGCACCAATCCGCACCCTATTTCACCCTGTATACGGACAATATCCCACGCTTGAAAATATGGGCGATTCCCGTACGGCACTTCATTTGCCAAGCCCAACCGAGGCCGATGTGATTTTGTTTTTTGGACTTATCCGCCCTTACAAAGGACTTCAAGTCCTCATCGAAGCCATGGACCTGTTGAAAGATCGCGATCGTCCTGTCCACTTATGCATTGCTGGTGAACCCTATGAAGATTGGTCGAAATATGAGCAACTCATCCACCAATCGACCTCGCGAAACCGAATCCAAGTTCACCCCCGATTCATCTTGGACGATGAATTGAGCGTATTCTTTGGTGCAGCAAACATGGTTTGCTTGCCTTATTTACAGGCTTCACAGAGCGGTGTGACAGCCATCGCCTTGCACTACGGAATTCCTGTGGTCGCTAGCGATGTTGGAGGGTTATCGGAATACATCACTCCTTCAAAAACTGGGAATTTATGCTCTCCAGGTGACGCTATTTCTCTGGCAAAGGCCATCGAAGACACGTTGGAGTTGCATCCCTTTCCAATTGAAAACTTCAAGGAAGCCCAAATGAGATTTTCATGGTCCACATTCGCCGAAGCGGCTATGAAAGACTGACCGACCAAGAAAAGGTTCAATACATTTCCGGCGGAAGGGCGATCAAATCGTCGAAAACAAATCGTTGGACCAGGACCATTTCCTCATTGAACTTAGCATACATTCTCGCTCCATCCCATGGATTCAATACACCTTCATTGTCATAGGTATCCATGGTGGGATGTTTCCAAAACAAGTGTATTTCCTCAGGAAGCGAATCGACCGTCCCCCAAGCTCGCATCGTGAATGCTGGGGCAGCATTGCTCAAACTGTCCAATCCATAAGGGCTTAGGTGGTGATTGAACGTTTCCAGGTGGATTTTCTTGAAATGATTGAAGCGGTTCTGCCATGCAAGAGTATCACGCACAACCGCTTTTCCATGCTGATTCAAAACTGAGAAATCCCCATTCGAATCTACTTCCATGGCAAAAGAAAACCGGGGCGTTTCATGATAAACGACTTCCACCTTCCGAAGTGATTTCCCAGGATAATCAAAGACTCCTGTGTATCTCCATTCGCTTTCATCGGTGAAGAAACGGGTGGATAGGAAGCCGGTAAAGCCTTCCATGTGAACAACAAATGGCTCTTTTGCAATGCCACCGCTCCCATTACCCAATACCATATACGTCCCCGTATGACTTTGGGTAGCAGTTCCTATGTACCACGTTTTTTCGGGCTGCGTACCCCCTTGATAAATCTCAACCTTTTTTGCCCGACCAGCCAAAAGACGATTCACGTTGTCCAACTCCGCTCCTGGAACTGGGCGTTGAACGACCACCCGACGAAATGTTTTGAGCAGCAAATCCACAGCATCCTTTCTGGCGAGGTATTTTCCATTCAGACTCCAATAACGCTGGCCTGGAACCCGTTCAATCAGAGCCGAGTTACCATCCTTATCAGCGATAAAAATGCGATCCACCGCAGTGGTGTCCTCCAAGGCAAACGCTGCTGACTCAAAAACCACCAATTCTCCCGATGTTTTTTGGCTATAGTAGCGCAATCCTGCAGCTGCAGCTGTTACAAAGAGTAAAATATAAAATAGCCGTAAGTTCCGATGCATCCCGATTTTGAGTTAGTTGAATTCAATCTACTGCAATTGCTGCAAAGCGCTTCTTTCTGAAATAAATAAACATCCATCCGAGCAACCCGACCAATGACAAGGGAATCAGGACCGCGATGACCTGCCATCCCAACCGTTCTTTACGAACCCGGTCTGCATTCAATGGACGCATGACAATGGAACGAGATCGCACAGAAATTGAAGCCACATCATCCAGTAAATAACTAACGGCATTGCTTAAAAACTCCTTGTTATCATACACAACACGTCCTGCATACCGATCATAACCCAATGGCAGAATCATCGGCCCGTTGGGACCCATTTTAACTTTGTTGCGAATAACATCTCCGTCAGACACCATGATTTGGGCGGTTCGAACACTTTTTTCCCGAAACGCAAAATCTAGATCCTGTTTCAAGGTATCTGGGAGGCGATTGGCAAACGGAGATTCGAATTTTCCTTCCAACAAAACAGCAAAGGCCTGATCCGGAAAGGGGTCATCTTCAAAATAGGATGGAGGTAAGTCCACGATGCTGCTAGAAATACGTACGGGAGCTTTGTACTCTCGGGCCAATTCTGAACTTTTCAATAAAACGGTTTTTTTAATCTCCTGATTGAAGCCTACGGTATCCAATCGAGAGACAAAGTCAAAATGGATGGGATCCAAATTCGTCGTGATGGGATGCCCCAAACCTTGTGGGATGGCAATGGGAGCAAAGTACCAATTGAACATTTGCATGCTTCGTTGGTCTCCCATTGGGCCAGCATCCAACGCAATTGGGGCACACTGTAAGTCAATGACCAAATTCCGATTGAAGCGGACTCCATACTGAAATAGTTGATCGTAAATCTCGAGCTCGTTGGTCACCCCCATGGTTGACTGATTTCCCGCTAGACTATCCAGATCAGTTAAGATGGGATCGATCAACCAAAGGACCTTGCCACCATTCATAATGAATTGATCCATGATTACCTGGTCCTTCGAATCAAACGCAGAATCTGGTTTAGCTACAATGGCCAAATCAAAGCGATTGGTTCGGAAAGCCATGCCCTCCAAACGTTCTGACAACACATTTAATTGACCATCTAAACGAACCCGATAAACATCATAATCAATTTCCAAGTCCATCACAAAATCTGCCACTTCAGCTGTTAAAAGCTCGCCATGCCCTTCGATCATGGCTATGCTAGGCCGATCTGGTCTCAACAAACGGCGAATGGCCGAAGACAGCTCATACTCTAGTGTATTGATCGATCCTTGAATCATGGCTTCCGTGGGCTCAGGGATATCAGATTTAAAAAACTGAACTGATTCCGTCCGATTCCTGTATGATATAAGAGCCGCCGGCCAAACCGTTTGAAACGCCCTCACGCCATTTTCTTCAAATGCGATTCGCGTGAATCCAAGCTCCTGATCCACCAGTTTTTGTTCATTCTGACCAATGGTCTGGCGATCATCAACCTCGTAAATATTTACAAATTGAAAACGCAACTGGCCTTCAGCGGCATCCGAGAATTCATTCAATTTTTGACGAATCGCCTGCTCCAATCTTTTCCACTGAGCAGGAAATTCTCCTTGCAGATAGCAGGTTACAAACACCTGATCATCAAGACCTTGAAGCATTTCATTTGACGATTGCGTTAAGGTATGGCGACGTTCCTCTGTTAAATCAATCTGGATGGGAAACCAGCTTGCCGAAAACCCGACAACGGCAGCAATCCCCAAACCCAACCCCCACTGAATTCCATCCTGGATGCGTCTCCCACGATTCCATCGAAGTGCCAAGCGAGCACTGCTTAAGCACAAAAAGTCAACCAACAAATAGTACAACACATCGCCTCCGTGCAACAACCCTTTGCTCATAGAACGATAATGAGCCTCCATTCCAAGCTCTGCAAAGAACAAGTCCCAAGATCCTAACCAGGAAAAATTCGCAAGTGCTGTAAAGCCAATGTACCAAAACACCAAAGTCACTAAAGTGACCAAAAAAGCCACCAAAGGATTTCGAGTCAACGTCGAAATCAATATGCCACATGCCGTATAAGCAGAACCCAAGAGCACCAAACCAACATAGCTCCCCTGCATGCCTCCTCCATCAAAATTCCAACCCGGTTGTCCCAATTCACCGATCACCGGGATATAGAGTAATGTTGGCAGCAACGCACAAAGCATGACAGCAAAAGCCCCAAAGAATTTAGCCAACACCACACTACGTTCCGAAAGAGGACGTGTCAAAATAAGCTCCATGGTCCCCGAACGATGCTCCTCCGCGAAACTTCGCATGGTGATGGCCGGAATCAAAAACATGAAAATCCATGGGGCCCACGTAAACATGGCATCCAATGATGCCTGCCCAGCATCTAGCACATTTCCATCACCCGGAAAAACCCAGAGCAACAATCCAAGCAACAGCAAGAATACCGCAACCACAACATACCCCATGAGGGTGCTAAAAAAACCGCGGAGTTCTTTAAGGAATAATGAAATCATCGTGAGCGTGCGAAGATAATGGGAATCCTCTCAGCCCACATCGTCCATCGGCCAATCAGACGTCCATGCCAAAGGCTCGGAACAAAAACCAGCTTTTGTAGCAGGCCATATTTCCCCAAAAAGCGTCGATTGACGATATTGATTCAATGCCTCTTCATGATCCCACCAACTCAAGGTGGTTCGGACATCAGGTTCATTTGACGATTTCAATAAAGTCACTTTGCGGCATCCATCAAAACCTTCAATTTTAGATTGACTCAAAGTAAACAAAGCATCGAACGCTTCGCTTCTTCCCGGTTCAAACTCCATACGAACAATGCGAATGACCCCCATAATCAGAGCGTGTCTTCATCAATGAATCGAACCCGAATGGCATGATCTCTATTTAAACCCAAAAGGGTGTCCGCCCCGCCTCTGCCTCCTGGAGCGCTGTGATTGTTGATGGCAATCTCAAGAAACCCTGCATGATTAAACACCGCCACTCTTTCTCCTGCCGGAACATCCTGATAACCCGAATGAATTTCGCGAATGCCCATCCGTGGAGTACGCATCTCAATTTCAAAATCACGGCCTTTGCCAAATTCCTTGAATACACTTCGGTGGATGTTGGTGATGACATTTCCAAAATGGTCAATGAAACTGACATGTCCAATAAGGGTCTTGTCTTCGAATGCCACCCGTCGAGGCTCACCAACCCTGAGTTCGCCGGTTAATCTTCCAATCACATCAGGTGATCCGCCACGAGCAAGATGAGCCGCTGCAGGGACAAAGACTTCCCTTTCTGGAAATGTAGGGGCATCCACATCTAAACGAAGTCCTGAAAAATCAAAGACAGCGTCGGGTTCACGATCAGCGATCAACCGAAAAACTCCAGTATCCGCACCAATAAAGTAATGCCCATGGATTTGCATCAATCGATGCGGTGCCTCGGGTGTCTCCGCACTCTGCACACAAACAAGGTGAATCGTACCCTTGGGGAATTCCCGGTAAACAGAACGAATCAAATACGCTGCCTCAATTACGTCAAACTTGCGAATAGAGTGGCTAATATCCGCAATGCGAACATCGGGAACACGCTGCCACAAGGCCCCTTTCAGGATGGCCGTATAGTGGCTTCCTTCGCCAAAGTCAGAAGTCAAGGTTACAATTGACACATTGCAAAGGTGAGAAACCTATTTTTGTGTTCGCACATGCAACAGACAGAGATTTCCATCCAAGGTATCGATCCGTTGACTTTATTAGGGTCAGAGGATGAAAAATGGCACTTAATCAAGGGCCACTTCCCCGATTTAAAACTCATCGCTCGAGGTGACCAGGTCATTGCCCAGGGATCCAGAGAAGACATAGGGCGTTTTGAAGAGGTCATGCGGATGCTCCTATGGCACGCTGAACGCTATCAAAAACTAGATCAGGATGACATCCATCGATTGTTGTCTTCGGATGAATCAACCGTTATGAAACAGTCCAACAAAGACGACACGTTGGTCTGCGGTCCAAAAGGACATCGCATTTCGGCAAGAACCCCAAATCAACATGTCTTGGTGGAGACTATCCGGTCCAATGACATGTGTTTTGCAATTGGACCTGCTGGAACGGGGAAGACATACATGGCCGTTGCCATGGCGGTTTCGGCGTTGAAAGACAAACGCGTAAGAAAAATCATTCTCACCCGTCCCGCAGTAGAGGCAGGAGAAAACTTGGGCTTTTTACCTGGCGATTTAAAAGAGAAGCTAGACCCTTATTTGCAGCCCTTGTATGATGCGTTAACCGATATGATTCCATTTGAAAGGGTTGCAAACCATTTGGAGAATGGCGTGATTGAAATTGCCCCATTGGCTTTTATGCGCGGCCGAACCTTGGACAAAGCCTTTGTCATTTTAGATGAGGCACAAAATACCACCGTTGCGCAAATGAAGATGTTTTTGACACGCATGGGGCGTGATGCCAAATTCGTGATCACGGGTGATGTGTCACAAGTGGATTTACCCCGTCAACAAATGTCAGGATTGCTCTATGCAAAGGAGCACTTGACCAAGATTCCCGGCATCGGATACGTGGAGTTAACAGGAGCAGATGTGGTTCGCCACCGTTTGGTCAAAGCCGTCATTGAAGCCTTTGAAAATGCTGACCAATCGCAGCAAGCGAAAAAGGAAACCAAGTCTTAATTTCGCGCCTCCATCCAAGAGCATTCAACCACTCCATCCTTCGTACATGACCCCCACGCTCGATCAGTCTTCATTTGAATTTCCAGGCCAGACCCACGCGTACTTTGGAAAGGTTCGGGACATGTACACCATCAGTGATCATCGAATGGTCGCTGTGGTTTCCGATCGGATTAGTGCTTTTGATGTCGTCCTTCCGAAAGGCATTCCTTTCAAAGGACAGGTGCTTAACGGGGTTGCTAGTTATTTTCTGGAAGCTGTCACCGACATCGTCCCCGTGTGGAAACTCGCCACACCTCACCCGAATGTTACCATAGGTCATGCTTGCGAACCCATTCGTTTGGAGATGGTGATTCGAGGCTATTTGACTGGACATGCTCATCGGACATATGCTTCTGGGAAACGGATGTTATGCGGTGTGGTATTGCCCAACGGTATGCAAGAGCACGATCGTTTCGCTAGCCCGATCATCACGCCAGCGACTAAAGCCGAAGCAGGACATGACGAAGACATCAGCAAAGAAGACATTTTAGCCAGAGGGATTGTCGCACCAGATCTCTATGCCAAATTGGAAGCGACCACGTTTGCCCTCTTTCAACGGGGTACTGAAATGGCAGCCGCCCAAGGATTGATTCTGGTGGACACCAAGTATGAATTTGGTTTATTCAATGGCGAATTGATGCTTATAGATGAGATCCACACCCCAGATAGCTCTCGTTATTTTATTGCAGATGGCTACCAGGAACGACAAGAAAAGGGAGAACCACAGCAGCAATTGAGCAAAGAATTTGTACGCGAATGGCTTATTGAACAGGACTTCATGGGCCTTGAAGGGCAACAAGTTCCGGACTTACCGGATGATTTTGTTCAAGAAGTCAGTAAGCGCTACATCTCCCTGTACGAACAAGTAACCGGGAAACAGTTCATTCCTCACCATCACGATAATTTGGCGGATGAAATTCATACGTCCGTTTGTGAATGGCTCAAGAATCCATCATGAGCCGAAAAACGAACCGACCAGAATGGCAAGAAGATGCCCTCGCGGCTGTCAATTGCTTAAAACGAGGCGGAATCCTCCTCCATGCGACAGATACCGTTTGGGGATTGGCCGCTGATGCCACCCAGCCCAAGGCCGTGCGACGCCTTTTTGAATTGAAAAAACGCCAACTCACCTTGCCTTTGTTGATGCTCGCTTCCAACGAGGTGATGGTGGAAACCCTTTTACCAGATTTACCAGATGAAGCTTGGGAACTCATGGAGATCAGCGATCGTCCTGTGACTGTCATTGCTCCGGGTGCCAACCCTTGCAGTCGTTATGACCTCTCCCCTGAAATGAAATCATCTGACGGCCAGTATGCTGTTCGTCTAACCAAGGATCCTTACTCCGCTTTCATTGTCAAAGGATTGGGGAGGCCTGTGGCTTCAACGAGCGCCAACGTGGCAGGCACACCTACACCTTCCAATTATGGACAAATCGACCCCATCATTCTTGCGGAAGTGGATTATGTAGGACAACACCAACGAAATAAAAAGGGAATGAGTCAAGCATCCATGATGGTTCAATTCGATAACGCTGGAAGATTTCAAGTGATTCGCGGTTAATCTGTGCCTTACAATCCCTGCTTCAACGCTAACTTTGCCGCACCGGCTATGCCGCAACATGAATTACTCCAACGACCTGTACCATCCATTGTTCCGAACCATTGGAGCCATCGCAGACTCCAAAGGGCAGCAAGCTTTCGCTATTGGTGGCTACGTGAGGGACTTGATTCTTCGACGCTCATCCAAGGACATTGACATTGTTGTGGAAGGTAGCGGCATTGATTTAGCAGAAGCTGCGGCAAAAGAATTGCGGGCTGGGAAGGTGACTGTCTTTAAGAATTTCGGAACAGCCATGTTTCGAATAGGCGACTTGGAAGTGGAGTTTGTTGGTGCTCGCAAAGAATCATACGAACGCGGCAGTCGCAAACCCATCGTGGAGGACGGAAGCATTGAGGACGACCAAAAACGCCGCGATTTCACCATCAATGCCTTGGCCTTGAGTTTGAACCACGCCACCTTCGGCAACCTCGTTGACCCGTTTGACGGAGTTGAAGATCTGCAAGCCAAGCGAATCCAAACGCCTTTAGATCCGGACATCACGTACAGCGATGATCCCTTGCGGATGATGAGGGCCGTGCGTTTTGCCACCCAACTCCAATTCAAAATAACGGAAAGCAACCTGGCTTCCATCGAACGCAATGCTCATCGCCTAGATATCATTTCCAATGAGCGCATCCACACTGAATTGCACAAAATTATCCAGAGTGACAGGCCATCTGATGGTTTCAAACTCCTCGATCAATGCGGACTTCTGGAGCGATTTTTTCCAGAAATGACGCAGCTGAAGGGGGTAGAATGGAAACAAGGGGTCGGACACAAAGACAATTTTTACCACACATTGGAAGTTTTGGACAATGTCGCTGACCATTCGGATCACTTATGGCTTCGTTGGGCTGCCATTCTCCATGACATCGCCAAGCCTGCCACCAAGCGATTCCAAGACGATCACGGATGGACATTCCATGGCCATGAAGATCGCGGTGCACGCATGGTTCCAAAAATATTCAAGCGTCTCAAGTTGCCGTTGGACCAAAAAATGAAATTCGTGCAGAAAATGGTGCTCTTGCATTTGCGTCCCATTGCACTCACGAAAAATCAGATCACAGATAGCGCCATACGGCGGTTGCTTTTTGATGCAGGAGATGACATTGATGAGTTGATGACCCTTTGCAGGGCTGATATCACTTCTAAAAATGAAGCTCGAGTCAAACGGTACCTCTCGAATTATGAGGTTGTGATTCAGAAACTCAAGGAGGTGGAAGAAAAAGACCAGCTCCGAAATTTCCAACCTCCTGTAAGCGGAGAAGAAATCATGGAGACCTTTGGCATTCCCCCATCCAAGCCCATTGGAATGATCAAAAATGCCATCAAAGAGGCCATTTTGGAAGGAGATATCCCCAATGAAATCAAAGCCGCTAAAAAGCTGATGATTCAGGTCGCTGCAGATATGGGGCTACAACCGGTAACGAAAGGATAAACTATCCCTTCCAACCATCTTTCAACGTGACGGCCCGGTTGAACACCAAATGTCCCGGTTTCGAATACTTCGAATCTGTAGTGAAGTACCCCAAACGGGTAAATTGATAAACGGTTTCTTCCAGGGCATTCGCAAGGCTCGGCTCCAATTTGCAACCCGATACAATTTCCAAGCTGTCCGGGTTAACAAACTCCATATAATCTCGACCATCATGGCCTTCCGGCTCTGCCTCCATAAACAAACGGTCATACAAACGTACTTCAGCGTCCACAGCATGACTGGCCTCAACCCAGTGTAAAGTGCCTTTTGCCTTGACCCCAGAAACATCCTGTCCGCTTTTACTATTGGGAATGTAGTTCACTTGAACTTCCGTTACTGCACCTTGGCTGTCGACCACATGATCCACGTATTCAACGATGAAGGCCGATTTAAGACGCACTGTTTTTCCTGGGGCTAAGCGAAACCACTTCTTATTGGCTTCGACCTTAAAATCTTCTGCCTCCATCCACAATTCACGTCCAAATGGGATTTCACGCGTTCCGCTTTCTTCATCCTCTGGATTGTTGACCGTTGGCAACCATTCTGTTTCTCCTTCAGGATAATTCAATACCGTCAACTTAATAGGACGAAGAACAGCCATTACACGGGGTGCACGGCGATTTAGGTCATCCCGCAATGCCCATTCCAACAGCGAATAATCAATGACATTGTTTCGTTTCGCCACCCCGACACGCTCTGCAAATTCTCGAATCGCTTGCGGCGTATAGCCCCTTCGGCGTAAACCACTAATGGTGGGCATGCGTGGGTCATCCCAACCATCCACCGCTCCGTCCTCTACGAGACGCAGCAATTTCCGCTTTGACATGATGGTGTAATTCAAATTCAAACGGGCAAATTCCGTTTGTTCCGATGGGTAAATGCCCAAGGTTGAAATGAACCAATTGTACAGCGGTCGATGATTTTCAAACTCCAAGGAGCATAGGCTGTGTGTAATCTGTTCCATCGAATCAGATTGACCATGGGCGAAATCATACATGGGGTAGATCACCCAATCCTTTCCCGTCCGATGGTGCTCAACGAATTTGATTCGATAAATCACCGGATCACGCATCAACATATTGTCATGCGCCATATCAATTTTAGCACGAAGCACCCGAGACCCCTCTTCACA
Organism: Flavobacteriales bacterium; assembly: GCA_028823145.1. Classification (GTDB taxonomy): domain Bacteria; phylum Bacteroidota; class Bacteroidia; order Flavobacteriales_D; family Sanyastnellaceae; genus UA16. Next base: position 7,963 of record JAPKCA010000036.1, on the reverse strand, counting down.
CTCACCTCTCTTCATTTCCTCAAAAAGCCGGCGATTCTCTGCCGGTGCCCGGTCCCGGAAAGGACTTGCCGTTCCTGCGCGACCCGGGGCTCCCTTTTGAGCAGCAATTTCATCTGGCGACTGATTGTCCACATACGCATGGCCGTCATCAATCAGCTGAAGAGCCAATTCATACAAACGATCGAAATAATCACTCGTGTAAAACTCCCCGCCCTTCCATTCAAACCCCAGCCAACGGACATCCCTGCGGATGGCATCAACATATTCAACGCTCTCTTTTTCGGGATTCGTATCATCGAATCGGAGATTGGTTTTACCTCCATATTTCTCGGCCAATCCAAAACTTACACAAATCGCTTTGGCGTGTCCAATGTGCAGGTATCCATTGGGTTCAGGCGGAAACCTTGTCAATATCCTTCCACCGTGCTTCCCCGCAGCCAAATCGGCTTCCAATTTCTGTTCAATAAAGTTGAGCGACTTTTCAGGTGTTGCGTCCTCCGCGTTCAAATGATTTGACATATGACAAAGTTAACCTTTAGGAGAGTGATTCGCGCCAAATCTACCGTGCGAAGGTGGAACGGAACCAAGCCCTTTAAATATTCGGAATTCCTTGCACACCTGGCTTTCATGCTCAGCGAACTCAAGCGATTCATAACCACCGTCGTTTTTTGTAAATTTGCACCACATGTATTCTGACAACGATCATTTGCAACAGCCTTATCCGAACCTTTCAATGGAAGGTTCCGTGCGCGTGCAGTGGTGCTCAGTAGAGACAGATGTCGAGGAAGAAACCCTCTTGGATACCGTGGCTGCAGATGAGTGGAAGTTGGTGCTCTACAATGATGAACACAACACCTTTGACCATGTAATTGAATTGCTTGTTGGCGTTTGCGGTCATGATTCTACGCAGGCTGAACAATGCGCAATGCTGGTTCACTTCAAAGGAAAATGCACCGTGATGTCCGGTGCTTATGATGATTTGGAGCCCAAATGCAGCAAATTGCTACAAGCCGATTTGACGGCTGAAATAGAAGCCTGATTTCGTTTCGAAAACATTCAGTACATTAGAAGATGGCCATCCCAAAGCCTTCTACCATGTTTCTATTGAGTACAATACTGCGGGTCGTACTGTTCTTTTTCCGCAGCTCAAAACAACGTTTATTTTGGGGTAATATGTTTTTCGCTTTGGCATGCTCAGGCCCCCTGCAATCCCAGGGGTTTGTCAATATCGCCCCAGAGCAAAACATGGTTTACACGAATCCATTCGGCAATTGGGGCTCTGGGATCTCATTGGCCGATTGGAATCAAGATGGTTATCCTGATGTCACTTTGTGTCGCAACAACGGTCCAATAGCAATCTACACACAAGACGACGGAGCGTTTGTTTTGGAGTCATTTGCACCGAATTCCATTGGAGAAGGGAAAAGCATACAATGGGTGGACATCGACAACGACCATGATTTAGATTTGTTCCAAACCCAAGAAAACGGGCCTGTTCTAATTTTCGAACAAACCCAAGACAGCCTTTGGGTTGACCGACTCCCCGACTCCAATATTCCTTCCTTTATCCTGAAATCGTCTTGCGCAAGTTGGGCCGATTATGACCTTGACGGGGATTTGGACCTGTACCTTTCATCGTACATCTTAGACGAAATAAATGAATTCGCCATCCCTGAAGATTCGACGCTTTGGAATCTATGGAATTCCGGGGACGATGAAAACTGGCCTGTTGTAACAAACAAATTGTATCGCAATGATGGGGATTTCTCATTCACCGATGTCACAGCTTTTGCTGGAGTTGAGAATGGCATCCAACTGACCTTGGCTACTTTATTTCACGACATAGACCTGGATGGATGGCCCGATTTGCTTGTGGCCAATGACAAATTTAATCTCAATACGTATTACCGAAATCTCGGAAATGGGCAATTCGAAGATCTATCCGAGGTCAGTGGATTTGACTTGGAATTGGATGCAATGACCTTGACTGAAGGAGACATCAACCAAGACGGTTGGCGTGATTTTTTGATCACAAATACGCCGGGGTCCACAGACATCGTGCTCACCTACAACCCTGATACAGAGCATTTCGATGACATCACCGAGACTCATTTTGGCAGTTTACTTGAATCCGAATGGACCTGGGGAGCACGATTCATGGACATCGACAATGATACCGACTTAGATGTATACATCGCAGAACATCATCCTTATGAACCCTACATCGCAAACCACGTATTGCGAAACAATGGGGTATTTAGCAACTTTTCATTCTCCACTCCTTCCACCAACACATTCCCGTACGATTTGACCAACGCACACAGCGTGGCTTCTGCCGATTGGAATCGGGATGGCCAGCTTGATTTCGCGGTGCACAACGTCGGAAACCACAAGATCAGGATGTGGGAAAATGAAGGTTTAAATGACAACCATTATTTAAATGTCACCCTCGTCGGCACCACGTCGAATGCGTTTGCCATCGGTTCATGGATTGAAGTGTATTGCGATGAGGAAGGCTCTCCATTTCGCAACTACACCGCATTGGGAGCGGACTACCTTTCCCAGTCGGACTTTACCCAACACTTCGGCCTAGGACAATCTATGTTGGTCGACTCCATTCGCATCCATTGGCCGAATGGCGATCTCGAAGCTTGGCACAACTTGAGCACGGACCAGCATCTCACGTTGGTCGAGGGATCCTCGGTGTTTGAATGGGCAACGGTGATGGTTTCTGGTCCGTTGTGTCCTGAGGATTCTATTGTGTTGCTCAACAATGCTCCCGACGGCGTCAACATCGAATGGATGGACCAAACCACCGATTCTGTTTTCGTTGTTACGTCCGCAGGCACCTACCACTGGACTTGGTCGCTTGAAAATGGCCTCAGTCATATAGATTCCTTGACGGTGGAACTCTCATGGTCTGATTCCATCTCGTGGAGTTGGACCCCCGCACTCTGTGCCACTGAACCAGAATGGAGCGAATTGAATCTGATTGTTCAAGACAGCTCTGGCCTATCCATCGATTCAAACGCTTATGAGCTATGGATAGGCCAAGACTCCTTGAGTTTGCCAATTGGAGGTGGCAGCGCGCCATTCCTGACGGCAGGTCAGCATCCGGTTGTCTTGATCCACGATTCAGGGTGCCAATGGTCCGACACCTTACAACTCATTGGACCTGACACCCTCAATTGGGATCTGGTTGAAGTTTTAGGACTGGGCAATGGAGACACCCTTTTATCGTGTCCAGAACCCCTGAATTGGTCCGTCGCAATAAGCGGAGGCACCCCCCCCTATTCCACTGTGGGAATGGAAAACATCGAAGGGTATATCGAAGATGACACTCTGTTCATCTCGTCTATCTCAGAAGGAGCTCCATTCATCAACATAGAAGACGGCAACGGATGCGCCTTAAACGCTGCATGGAGTCTCGAATGGAGTGACCCTATATCGGTTTCAATAGAAACCGATGGGCTTGAAAACGGTGAGTCTGGAGTCGTTGAAGCTTTGATCACTGGAGGAATTCCCCCCTATTCCTTGGATTGGTATTTTGCTGCTGACTCGACCGATGTTTTTAATCTTCAAAAAGGCTGGATCACGAGCCTGCTCGACCCTGCTCCTTTTGGATTCTACGAACTGGTGGTGACCGATAGCATCGGTTGTTTGGCTCACTCCTCCTTTGAGTTTTTACCCAACCCATCGAACATCTTTCATCCGATCAATGAGCTTCAAATCGACCTGAAGAGATTCACCGATCCGGTGACCGGAATCTATACCTGGAAAGCTCCAATGCCAGGAACTTGGGTTGTGATAGATTCCAATGGAAAACGAATTTATCAATCATCGAGCGAGACCCAAGAGTTTACTTGGTCTACCCCTAAAAGGAACGGTCTGTTATGCATCCGATGGACGTCTGGAGATGCTAAACGCGAAAGTTCCGATTGCTTTCTACACCTCAGAAGGTAATCACTCGATTCCTTTCATCACGCGAATGGCTTGATGAGGATCTGATGCACGAAATGTCGAAGAACCCGCCACCAACACATCGGCACCTGCTTCCACCAGTCGCTTCCAATTCCCTTCTCCCACTCCACCATCTATCTCGATATGTGCATCTGAACCCGCTGCATTGAGCATCGATCGCATGGCTTTGGTCTTATCAAACGTTCGCTCAATAAATTTTTGACCACCAAATCCAGGATTCACTGACATCAAACACACCAAATCCACTTGGTCGAGTACATCCTCCAATGCACTGACTGGTGTATGTGGATTCAATGCAACCCCTGCCTTCATACCCAACTCGCGGATGGCGCCCAAGGTGCGGTGCAAATGATGGCACGCTTCGACATGAACTGTCAGCACAGATGCCCCCAAATCCGCAAACGTTTTAAGGTAACGATCGGGGTCCACAATCATCAAATGAACATCCAATGGTTTCTGAGCATGCCGAGCCATTGCTTCAATCACGGGCATGCCGAAACTGATATTGGGAACGAACACGCCGTCCATAACGTCCAAATGAAACCAATCCGCTTCAGAAGCATTGACCATGCGGATATCCCGCTCCAGGTTTGCGAAATCAGAAGCCAACATAGAAGGTGCAAGAAAATGAGCCATGGTGCAAAGGTGGTAGTTCCAAGCATTTCAATCACCTTTGTAGTATGCTCGATTTATCCACAAATTCGGCAGTCAATATCCCCGTCATCGGATTAACGGGCGGAATGGGCAGTGGAAAAACCACGGTCGGGCACATTTTTGAATCCCTGAGCATTCCCCGTTGGGACGCTGACAAGGCTGGTCACGATGTGTTTCGGCTAGAGCATTCACTTCGGGAACAGGTCCTCAAGTTGTTCGGAAATGACCTCGCAATCTTTCATAAAGGAATTCATTGTGACATCGACCGTAGAAAACTAGGCGAACGAGTTTTTCAAGACCCCGATGCGCTCCATGCATTGAATCAACTAGTTCATCCGGCCGTTGGCAAGGCATTCAAAACCTGGTATACCCAGCAGCGACACGTTCCTTATGTGCTTCGAGAAGTTGCGATATTGTTTGAGAGCCAGTCCAATCTTGGGTGCCAAGCAGTCATCACCGTTTCAGCTGATCAGGAGTTGAGGGTTTCGCGCGTCAATGAGCGCGATGGATTGAGTCAAAAGGAAATCGAACAGCGAATGGCGAACCAATGGACTGACGAACAACGAGCCGCAAAGGCTGATTTTGTGGTTCACAACAATTCAATCGACGTGCTCATCCCACAGGTGATTCGAATTCACCGCGCTCTTTGTTCACAATTTCAGTAGCGAATCCCAAGTTTTCGGAGCACAAATCCGGCCAGCCACGCTGGACCGATCATCAAGAATTTGACATCGTCAAAGAAACTAGGCTTCTGACCCTCAATTTTGTGGCCTATAAATTGCCCAATCCACGCAACGGCAAAAGCTCCGAAATAATACCAACCTGCGGATTCTCCCCAGGCCATGTTGGCTCGTTTTATGGCGTAGAGCGAAAAAGCGCAAATGATACCCATGGTCAAGGTCATGACCCAACTTAGCCGAGCGAAAAAGAATAAACCCAAGAGTAACAACAGGGTTCCAATATGCAAATAAGGCGCCCAACCTTCGCCGCCAATCGCTGGGAAAGGAATCAAAGAAAGCAGGCCTACCAACGAAACAAAGATGGTTGGGACGCAAATCCAATGGAGTGCTTTGTTTGTTTTATTTTGGTGACTCACCCCATAGGCGTCCAACCATTCATGGATTGTATTCATGGTGGACAAGATGCAACAAATCCGTTTTATCTTCGAGCCATGCAATGGGAAATTTGGCAACTATGGACAGCAGCAGGATTGGCCTTGCTCATCCTTGAAGTATTTGTACCGGGATTTGTTTTAGCCTGCCTTGGAATAGGGGCTTTTGGCGGGGCCATCTCGGCCTATTTTGAGATTTCTTTTGCGGCACAACTTGGGGTTTCCTCGGGAATCGCATTGTTGGCTTTTCTTTTCCTTCGCCCCGTCATGCTCCGCATGGGATTTACCGGCGATGAAGCAACAACGGGTATCGAAGCCTTGATTGGCAAAGATGCTCGCATTACCCAGCCATTCGATCCAGAATCTGGTTTGGGACGGTGCCAAATCGATGGCGATGATTGGAGAGCCAAACTGGAGCCCAAACATGCCACATCAACGTCATCCATCGTGCGCATTGTCCGTGTAGAAAGTAACACCTTAATTGTCCAGCACATAAACTAAAACTCATGACCCCATCTATTGCCTTAGCCTCCATCCTTTTTGTTTTTGCAGCAGTTATCATCATCAAAGGAGTGCGCATCGTTCGGCAAAGCGAAGCCCTGGTCGTTGAACGACTTGGTAAATACCGAACAACATTATCAGCTGGCATCAACATCATCATCCCCATCATCGACCGGCCACGTGATATTGCTTGGCGCGTGACGATGGACACCCCTGATGGCAGGCGTATTACCCACTACAAAATGCGGGAGCGGGTCGATTTGCGCGAAACAGTCTTTGACTTCCCGAAACAAGGCGTGATTACAAAAGACAACGTTGTCACAGAGATCAATGCCTTGATTTACTTTCAAATTGTAGATCCTGTTAAATCGGTTTACGAAATCAACAACTTGCCCAATGCCATTGAGAAGTTGACACAAACCACCCTCAGAAATATCATCGGTGAATTGGAATTGGATGAATGCTTGACGTCGCGAGACACCATCAACATGAAGCTCCGTGCCATCTTGGATGAAGCCACGAACAAATGGGGTGTGAAAGTCAACCGCGTCGAGTTGCAGGACATCAACCCTCCGGTTGACATCAAAGAGGCGATGGAAAAGCAAATGCGTGCGGAACGAACGCGTCGAGGGCAAATCATCGAGGCTGAAGGAACCAAGCGAGCGGCTATTCTGGAAGCAGAAGGCCAAAAAGGTGCCGATATTAACGAGGCCGAAGGAAAGAAGCAATCGCGTATTCTGATGGCTGAGGGTGAAGCTCAAGCGAGATTGGCCATTGCCGAAGCGGAAGCAGAGGCCATTCGAAGAATTGCAGCAGCAGTCGTAGACACCAAAGCTGATCCAACCCAATATCTGATTGCAGTCCGGTACATTGAAACGCTCGAGCAAATATTGAAAGATGGGGGTGAAGGAAGTAAAACTGTATTCATGCCGTACGAGGCAAGCGGTCTGATGAGCAGCGTTGGAGGCCTGAAAGAATTGCTGGAATCAAGCAAAGGATAAAGCGCGAAATTTTTGTTAGTCCAAACACATTTTCCGAGAAAACTGACCCATTCGAGGTATGACCAGTACTTGGCCTCTGGCTGGTTTCGTGGTTCGGTCATGCTCTACAAAATGGACTTGTTGTGCATCGATGCCGATGTGTTTTCGGTCGTCAATATTCGGCTTGATTTAAATGGTTATGCCTTGAAAAAGCGGCATAGAAAAATCAAGCGTCAAGTTGAGCAAAAGTTCTCTGTAACTTGTGGGAGAGCCCGTGTCAGTGCTGATCGTCAGCGATTGTATGAGCAGCACAAATCCCGATTCAAAGGATTCATTCACGCAACGCTCGATGAATACCTTCATGCGGGGTTTCAATCGACCGTCTTTGATACCATGGAGATTTGTGTTTTCGATCAAGACAAATTGATTGCGGCTTCTTACTTTGACTTAGGAGAAAAGAGTATGGCCTCCTTAATAGGCATGTATGACGTAGCGTATGCTGAGTATAGCCTCGGGATTTACACCATGCTTCGTGAAATTGATTTTGGGCTTTCTTCAGGGCGCAAATACTACTACCCCGGGTATGTTCTCGATCAGCCATCTGCATTTGACTACAAGCTGAGCTTAGGGACAATGGAGTGTTATACGCCTACCAAACGGTGGGGCAAATACGCCAATTTCAATCCAAAGCAGTCTTTGGCATTTCAATTGCGTGAATCCATGCTTCAATTGGAAC
>JAPKCA010000134.1 GCA_028823145.1 Flavobacteriales bacterium | reverse complement strand
AAACGGAAATGCGGCTGGAAACCGCGGCAGATTGACCGAGTCGGCCGTTCCCGCATGTGGCAAAAGAGAAGGAAACGCCTGATCGACCCAAGCCGTGCTGTCCTGGCCGTCCAATGCGTCTTCAAGGAGAAGGGCCATGGATGTCGGATAGGTGACGTCAGCAATGAGCAAATCATGAAAATTCTCACCATCCAATTGGATGGCTGTAACGGCTCCTCCAGCATGCATTCCGTCCCGAGCATTCCATTCTTCAGAGCTTTCTTCGTGGAATCGCGGGTCAACGACGTTGAAACTGCAGTCATGGTCGGGGCCAATGAATATGGAATTATCCTCGGATCCTTCCGTGAACATTCCATAGCAGCGGTTGGTGCACGTCAGGTCCAAACCACAAGTCAATTGACCAGAAAAACGATACAATGTTGTGCTTGTCTCCGTAAAAGTGATGATGTCCAAATCACCATCATTGTCCACGTCGGAGATGGATGGTTTGTCGATGGTCAGACAAACCACCGGTAGACTCTGTGCGCCATTTCCAAAATCCCACGAGGCCATCAATGGCACGGCAAATGGTTCGAAAGCAGGAACCCCAAGTCCTCCCATATTTTTCCAAACATGAATGCTGTTTTGGTATCCCGTAAACAAATCGGGCAATCCGTCGCAATCAAAATCCCGCAAAAGGACCCAATGACTTAATTCGGGCCAACCCACCGACCAATCGGGACGTTCTTTCCAACCTAACGCTGGATCATTAAGACGTTCAAAAATCAAAACACGATTTCCATCCCGATCGAATGCAAACGCATCTTCATCGCCATCTCCATCGATGTCAATCGCCGACCATTGGGGGGCGGTCAATCCTCCTGCAAATGGATGTGGCAATGATTCGCCATCCCTGATTACAAGTGGGCCGCTGCTTAATTCCCATTCCCAAGTTGTTTGAGATGAGGTTTTTGTGCAAAAAGCTCCTGTTGCAAGAAACAAGAGGAACAGAATAAGTGGCCATTTCATGGGGGAAAGTTCGCTCTTTCATGTGAATATGTGAGCCTGATTTAAGGTAAAAAAAAGAGGTGTTAGGATAACTTTGCACTATGCATCAGACACATGAAATCGCTCTTCGGTGTCGAACGCAGTGGCATATATTTTACCTTAGCGTTGAGAAATGAAATGACCAATTCTCTTATGAAACACGTTGGAAACACACCGTTCGATGTCTCTTTGGAGGCTGTGAACTTGGAGGTTGTGGCGCGAGCTCACTGGAATCTCCCTCCTGCAAGTTTAGTTTTGCAAACCCTGCTCCGTGGAGAGGGAACCCTGACTGATAAAGGTGCCTTAGCTGTTCTCACTGGTAAATTTACAGGGCGTTCGCCGAAGGATCGGTTCATCGTAAATGATGCACTCACCGGGGATCGTGTTGACTGGGGAAACATCAACCAGCCGATGAAGTCTGATCAATTTGGTCTACTTCATCAGGACATGGTGAGACACCTTCAGGGCAAAAGCGTATTCGTAAGAGATGCAGCTATTGGGGCAGATCAATCGTCACAAATAAAAGTGCGGGTGATAACCGAAAAGGCTTGGGCTAACTTGTTTGTATACAATATGTTCGTGAGGATTTCTGATGATGAGGTTTTGATTCCTCATTCGGATTGGCACATCATTTGTGCACCTTCTTTTTCTGCGAATCCTGAGTTGCATGGTACCAGAGATGCAAACGTTTCGGCCATTGACTTTTCTCGGAAGATGATTTTGATTGCCGGATCTGCATATACGGGTGAGATTAAAAAGGGGATGTTCTCAGTCATGAACTTTGTTCTTCCAACGGTGCATAAAGTCTTGCCAATGCATTGTTCGAGCAATGTGAATGCGCAAGGGGATGTTGCGGTTTTCTTTGGGCTTTCAGGAACGGGAAAAACGACTCTGAGCAGTGATCCGGACCGTTTCCTCATTGGAGATGACGAACACGGTTGGGGGGAGGATGGTGTCTTTAATATGGAGGGTGGTTGTTATGCGAAAACCATAGATTTAGATGCGAAGCGCGAGCCGCAAATTTTCGAAGCCATTCGATTCGGTGCAATGCTGGAGAATGTGCAATTCCATAGGGATGGAGTGACGCCCAACTATTCTGATGGGAGCATTACCGAAAACACACGGGTATCCTATCCGATTACGCACATTCCTGGTGCAGTTGAAAAGGGGTATGCCGGTCATCCAAAGGATGTGTTTTTTCTGACATGCGATGCATTTGGGGTCATGCCTCCTATTAGCCGTTTGAAAAAAGAACAGGCCATGTATCATTTCCTCGCCGGATACACCGCTAAAGTTGCCGGCACCGAAGTTGGAGTCACAGAGCCTCAAGCAACATTTAGTGCCTGTTTTGGAGCGCCTTTCATGCCTTTACCCCCTACGGAATATGCCAAGATGTTGGGCGATAGGTTAGAGGAGCAAGGTGTGCGCATATGGTTGGTGAACACTGGTTGGACAGGAGGTGGTTACGGAGTCGGGTCTCGTATGAGCTTATCCTATACCCGAGCGATGATTGGTGCGGCCATGCGTGGTGAATTGGACGAGGTTGAAATGCACACGGATGCTGTATTTGGCTTGCACTCTCCTACATCATGTCCGGGAGTTCCGAGTGAATTGCTGATTCCGTCGAATACGTGGGACGATGGAGAGGCATTCCATTCTTCTGCTCAGAAATTGGCGGGTTTATTTGTCGAAAACTTCTCCAAATTTGAAAATGCCTCCACCTCAGCCATGATGGAAGGTGCGCCGAGTCAAATTTTATAAGGGTTCAAGCGCTCAAGGCTTATTTTAGCTGCATGCGTTTCTTTTATGCCCCATTGGTGTCGCCAACTCATATCTTGGATGAGAATGAGTCCAAGCATGTCGTTCGGGTGCTCCGGGCCAGTGCAGGAGATGTGGTTGCCTTGACAGATGGCGCTGGGCGATTGTACCAAGGGAAGATTGAAATTTTGGATAAGCGCCAGTGCGTGTTGGAGACCACATTGATTCAGACATCGCCACCGGCATCTCCCAACTTGACTTTGGTCATAGCCCCGACGAAAAGCACGGATCGATTTGAATGGTTGTTGGAAAAAGCGATGGAATTTGGGATTCGAACGATTCAACCAATTTGGACAGATCGAAGTGAGAGAAAGCAAGAAAAGCAAGATCGCTGGCAGCGCATCCTTATTTCCGCTTTGAAGCAAAGTCAACAGGTATGGCTCACCGATTTACGTCCGGCATGTACATGGGATGAGTGGCTAAAACAAGCGCCTCTAGGAGGTTTTATAGCCCATTGCGAACCAACCGTAAAACCCTTGTTGTTTCATGCCATCAGCCCTGGGCATGATGCTTGGATTGCCATTGGTCCAGAGGGGGACTTCACACCCAAGGAAATTGAATCGGCTTTGCTGCATGGAGCCCAAGCCGTTTCGTTAGGTAATCAACGTTTGCGTTCAGAAACGGCAGGGTTGTCTGTGATTCAGACGTTTCAGTTGGCTCAGCTAACGGTTGTCTCAGAATCTTGAGGGCCACTTGGCATGGGCTTCCAGTGGGTGACATCAGAGAAAAAGTGATTGCTGTTGCCTTCGCCAGACCAAAAATGCAATCCGTATTTTTCTTGCTTTTCGGCGTTCGTGGCATAAAAATCCTTGCAGAATCTCAATACGATGACCTCACGGATTTCAAAGGATAATTCCATGCCCGGCAAAAAAACCTTGTTGCCAGGAACAAAGGCGAGGACCCGTTGATCGTCGTCTGGCAATTGTTCACATATATCAATCCACGGGTGTTCCATCACTTTCCTGTAAATACGGGTGCTCGTTTCCCTAAAAAGGCATTCACCCCTTCTTTGTAGTCATCTGTCTCGGAAGCTTCCATTTGCAAGTCACGTTCAGTGGTCAAATGATCCGACAAACTCGACTCCCACCCCGCATTGAATGCTTTTTTTGTCAATCCTAACCCCCTAGTTGGCATCGAAGAAAGGCGATCACCGAGATCATTGATGACCATCTCGAAATCTTCATCTGCAACGGCTCGGTAGATGAGACCCAAGAATTCAGCATCTTTTGCGGAGACCTTATCTCCGAAAAAGGCCAAGGCAGCAGCTCGTTGCATTCCGACCAAACGTGGAAGAAACCAAGTTCCGCCGCTATCGGGAATCAATCCAATTTTCGAAAAGGCTTGAATGAGTGAAGATGACTCGCGTGCAACGGTCAGGTCACAAGCGAGAGCGATATTGGCTCCTGCTCCCGCTGCAACACCATTCATG
>JAPKCA010000035.1 GCA_028823145.1 Flavobacteriales bacterium | reverse complement strand
TCCTGGAATATCAGCCATCACAAAAGAGCGGTCATCCCGATAAGCGACCATGCCCAAATTGGGTTTCAACGTCGTGAAGGGATAGTCGGCAATTTCAGGTTTTGCCGCACTGATGACCGATAGCAAGGTCGATTTCCCTGCATTCGGAAAGCCTACGAGCCCAACATCTGCAAGCAGTTTAAGCTCCAATATTTTCCATTGCTCAATCCCTTCTTCACCCGGCTGTGAATAACGCGGTGATTGATGCGTCGAGCTTTTGAAATGGTCATTCCCCATTCCTCCTCGGCCCCCAGGGGCAATGATGACTTCTTGACCATTTTCAATGATTTCGAACATCACCTCTCCCGTTTCGGAATCCTTGATCAAGGTCCCCAAAGGCACATCGATGTATGAATCGGAACCGTCGGCGCCATGCTTGTGCTGGCCCCTACCCGGCTCGCCAGGTTTGGCAAAGACGTGACGGCGATACTTCAGGTGAAGAAGCGTCCAAAACTGGCTATTGCCCCGTGCAATGATGTGACCTCCGCGTCCGCCATCCCCCCCATCAGGACCTCCTTTGGCCGTGATTCTGTTTCGCATAAAATGCGCAGAACCTGCTCCACCATGTCCTGATCGGCAACAGATTTTGACATAATCAACAAAGTTTTCACTGGCCATTCAATTTCTGTTTCAGATCGAAATCGCAGCTTGCAATCTCTCGGTAATCTCTTCCACATTTCCCATTCCATCCACGGCGATAAATTTACCTTGAACCGCGTAATGGCTGGCCACCGGTGCCGTATCAGCATTGTATATATCAATGCGTTTTTGAATGACTTCCGGATTCGCATCATCCGGCCTACCGCTCGTTTCCGCACGTTTTAGCAACCGGATTTTCAATTCAGCTTCATCAACATCGAGCGCCAGCATGCTCGTAACCGGGGTGTTTCGCTCCATCAAAAAACCATCCAATGCCTCCGCTTGGGCCGTCGTTCTAGGAAAACCATCAAAAATGAACCCCTTCGCATCAGGATGCGCGTTAACCTCGGATTCCAACATGCGGATCGTGATATCATCCGGCACCAATTTCCCTTCATCCATAAAAGACTGAGCGAGTCGCCCCAATTCCGTTCCACTTTTAATATTGGATCGAAAAATGTCTCCTGTACTCAGATGAACAAGGCCATATGATTCCACAAGAAACGTGCTCTGTGTTCCTTTACCTGCACCTGGAGGGCCAAATAGTACAATGTTCAGCATCTAGTGTAATTCATGCGCCTGCTTCATGAAAGATGGGCGCTCGTGGACAAAAATCGAATGGCAAAGGTAGCGTAGAGTGCCAAGACCTCCATTCCCTCTAAAAAGCCAATTTCGAGATGGCAATGACTTAACTTCGCCGCGGAAAATAAGTTTCCACAGGTGCAACATCACCTGCCATGTTTTTAGATCAAGAAGCCATATGAAATACGATGTCATTGTGCTTGGAAGCGGCCCCGGCGGCTATGTTACTGCCATTCGCGCGAGCCAGTTAGGACTTAAAACTGCCGTAATTGAACGGGAGGCCCTCGGAGGTATTTGTTTGAATTGGGGGTGCATCCCCACCAAGGCTCTTCTAAAGAGCGCCAATGTGTTTGAATACATCAACCACGCTGAAGACTATGGTATCCAAGTCAATTCGCCTAAAGCGGATTTCTCGGGCATGGTCAATCGGAGCCGTGGCGTGGCCGATGGCATGTCCAAAGGCGTGCAGTTCTTGATGAAGAAAAACAAGGTTGACGTGGTAATGGGCAGCGGAACTTTGCTGCCAGGCAAGCAAGTGCAGGTAACCGCTGAGGACGGTTCAAAACAAACCTTGTCTGCGAATCACATCATCGTCGCCACGGGAGCACGAAGCCGACACCTTCCAAGTTTGCCGCAAGACGGAAAGAACATCATTGGTTACCGTGAAGCCATGACTTTGGCAACGCAACCAAAGCGGATGGTCGTGGTCGGATCAGGCGCCATCGGTGTCGAATTCGCCTACTTCTACAATGCCATAGGAACGGAAGTAACCGTCGTTGAATACCAAGACCGCATTGTTCCTGTGGAGGATGCAGATGTCAGCAAGCAACTGGAAAAGAGTTTCAAAAAAGCGGGCATCAAAGTCATGACTTCTTCAGAAGTTTTGGACGTCGACACCTCGGGCAAGGAACCAATGGTCCGCGTCAAAACGAAAAAGGGAGAACAAACCATCGCATGCGATGTGGTTCTGAGTGCTGCAGGTGTGGTGGCCAACCTCGAAAATATTGGATTGGAAGATGTGGGAATTGTGGTCGATCAAGGGAAAATTGTGGTGAATGATTTTTATGCAACGAACATCCCAGGATACTACGCCATTGGGGATTGTGTTCCTGGCCCAGCATTGGCTCATGTAGCTTCGGCAGAGGGCATCACCTGCGTTGAGAAAATAGCGGGTCATCACCCCGAACCCATTGACTACGGAAACATTCCCGGATGCACATACTGCTTCCCTGAGGTGGCAAGCGTTGGGATGACGGAAGAACAGGCCAAATCTGCTGGACATGAAATTAAGGTGGGCAAATTCCCATTCTCAGCTTCAGGGAAAGCCAGCGCGTCCGGTCACAAAGACGGCTTTGTAAAATTGATTTTTGACGCCAAATACGGCGAACTTCTCGGAGGTCACATGATTGGTGCGAACGTGACGGAAATGGTGGCTGAACTTGTTGCTTTACGGAAGCTAGAAACGACCGGTCACGAGCTCATCAAAATCATTCACCCTCATCCGACCTTAAGCGAAGCGGTCATGGAAGCTGCGGCGGCGGCTTACGGTGAGGTCATCCATTTGTAGGGATTTCATCCCAAGAAAAAAGCCCGAGCCTCTTTCGAAGTCTTGGGCTTTTTTTTCATATCATCTTCGTCAAGGCCTCAGCGTCACGTGCATGCAATCTTTCTCCGGAATGACCAAGATTCGCTTTTGATTCTGGTATTCGCTCAACACTTTTTGCATTGCGCGAGTGGGAGCTGAACAACCCGCGCTGTTATCCGGGCGATCTGTAAATGCGATGTCAAAAGAAGCCCCATAACTGTGGGTAGAAGCTTCGTCTATCGCATTGTAATTCTTCCTGCCGAGCCGACTCTGCTGCCACGCCGTTCTCGTCAAACTCGTAACCCTGAATTTCGTCCCTTCGCTTGGTGTCCCTACGAGCAAATCCGCAAAATCATTGGCCATGTCTTGCAAGAGTTTTTTGACTTCGGGCAACAACACTGCATGGCTATGAGACAGTGCGCTGACATGGTATCCGCGCCCATCTTTCACTTCCACGAGCTTACCATTGCGCAAGCCCGCTTGCAATTCACTCTTGTCCTTAACAAAGAAACTGTGCGGCAAATTCCGCGCTGCTTTCCGATGCTGCGTGTATGGGTTTTTGGCCAGTTTCAACACATGGCGGTTGCAACTGCACGGCTTCACCTCCTCCTCAACTAAGGCAGGAGACGCCTGAATCTTCACAATAGGCCTTGGGTCTAGCGCCGGAACTTTTTCCATGATTTGCTCTGGATGAGCAAGCACCTCTTCTGAACCTGTTTTCATATCCTTGGGCGCCACCCAAGAAGCCAAGGCAACGCTGACCAAAGCAAAGCACCCCAGCACCATCCCGATGCGATCCCAGCGGTATCTCTTTCTGTTTTGAATCAACATGCCTGCAATTTCATGAATATATACGCAGCCTACCATACCCTTCTACCACTAAATCCCCACAATCCATTGGGGAAAATCCACAGTTGCGATAAGGGATATGAAACTTTTTGATCGCCGTCCAAGTATAGAATGTTCAAATTGAATCATCATGACTGGTATCGGCGCAAAAATCACACATCCCACTCACGGAGAAGGGGTCATCTTCGGACAAAACGGTGACTTTTGGAGAATCTATT
This sequence comes from Flavobacteriales bacterium, assembly GCA_028823145.1. Lineage (GTDB taxonomy): Bacteria > Bacteroidota > Bacteroidia > Flavobacteriales_D > Sanyastnellaceae > UA16. Next base: position 16,474 of record JAPKCA010000035.1, on the reverse strand, counting down.
TCAAGGGGGCTGGTGAAAAGGAAATAGCCCAGGAGTTTGGAGGACTGGAAGTCATGGAGGAAGGCTTGGACTTCGGTAAGCCAGATGTCAGTGATATCATGGTCGCCATGGAGCACGTCTTAGGCGACTTCAGCGACCGCCTTCGTGGTGAAGATCGCAGCGAACACATTGAAATGGCCGACAAATGGGACGGTGGGGTGATGCTCATCCAGCCCGAAGATGCTTCTCTCAAGCCCAAAGAAATTCCAGTGGATGCATTTTTTCATAAGATTATTATGACCCGAGATCGGTTGCGTGTGCTCGAAGCGAAACTCAACGCGCATGAAACGTTGTCGGATTCCGACAAGATCGAATTGCAGCAATACATCACCAAGATCTATGGCTCATTGACCACCTTCAATGTCCTTTTTAAATACAAAGAGGATTCGTTTGTTGGTGAAAAGAAAGGCTGAAAAACACTCAATTGACGGTTCAAGTTTGAGCGAGGGAACGACACGCCTTAACTTCCCGCGTCATGAACGCATCTCTCCTTGTTTTTCGTTTGCTTAGCCTCTTGAATCGATTATTGCTTCCGCGATTTAGCAGACGTCAAGATTTAACCCGGCTCAAAAAATGGGAACAGGCCCTGGTGGGGTGGAAAATGTGGGTCACCTACCGGCTTTTAGATGCCCAATCGTCACAAAATAAACCTGGCTGATGGAGTCCTCAAAGCGAAACACGCATTGGACTCAAGTTCTCGGTCCTGGAATTTTATTCGCTTCCACGGCGATTGGCGTAAGTCACTTGGTTCAATCCACCCGTGCCGGTGCTCTGGTCGGATTTGGCCTGGTTTGGGCCGTCTTGGCTGCAAATATTGCCAAGTACCCCTTCTTCGAATTTGGAAGCCGATTTGCCAATGCGACAGGCGAATCCTTGATTGAAGGGTACCGTTCTATGGGACGCTGGGCATCCGTGATGTATCTACTCATCACCGTGTGCACCTGCTTCTTTGTGATGGGCGCGATTGGAATCGTCACCGCTTCGTTTTTGGACAACTTGTTTGGTATTTCCACATGGATGGGAACGAATGCGACACCAAGAGTGGCCATCGTGGTTTTCTCCCTTTGCACAGTGGTGCTTTTTTTGGGACAATACAAAGCCCTAGACTCCCTGATTAAAATCATTGCGGCTGTCCTTTTAATCAGCACTGTGGGGGCCTTTGTGGCCGCTCTTTTCCACACACCATTTTCAGCAGTCCCAGCTCCTCCCATCGACTTTACGCCTTGGTCTGGAGCGGGCTTGGCATTCCTCATTGCCCTCATGGGCTGGATGCCCACGGCGGTCGACCTCAGTACGTGGAACAGCATTTGGACTTTGGAGCGCATCAAACAAACAAACTACCATCCGCCCCTTCGCGACACATTGCGTGAATTCAATGTCGGATTCTTGTTGTCCGGAGGACTTGCGTTGCTTTTTTTAGGGCTTGGAGCTTTGCTTTTCTATGCCCACCAAGTAGAATTCCCCGAAGGCACAGCCGCATTCGCAGCAGGAGTTGTAAAACTCTACACCCAAGTCATCGGATCATGGAGTTGGTGGATCATTGCTGCAGCTGCTTTTTCAGCCATGTTGGGGACTTGTATCGCTTGCCTAGATGGGTACTCGCGCTCGTTGGCTCGCTCTTTTGCGACCTTGAGCAAAGAGAACGATGGAGCAAAGCTGCGGCATGAACGATGGAGTTTATTGGTGGTTTCGTCCGGAGCATTAATCTTGATTTTGGCTTTCCCAAGTGACATCACCGTCCTCGTTGACATCGCCACTACGCTGAGTTTTCTTGTCGCCCCATTGGTTGGTGCTGCTAACTTGTATTTGGTAACTCGCCCTGGCTTCCCTGCTGAGGCCAGACCACCCCGCTGGCTGATTGGCTTGGCATGGGTCGGGTTGCTCTTCCTGACCGGATTCAGCTTGCTCTTTTTATTTGGGCGTTAATCCTGCCCGAAGCATAGATGCTCCGCGCATCACAAAAGACATCTCCGAAGCATTCTGGCCTGAGCATTCCAAATAAGCCTCTGTGAGCCACTTGCCTGTTTACGATTTGAAAAATCACTCACCAACCTGGGTGACAAAATCCAATTGAACTTCGCCAAAAATCGGATCAAAACCCACTACACGGCCCTTGACCCGCAAGAGTGTTCCAGCGACTTCCTTCCCTATCGCATCGGACAACGCGCATGCCACTCCCGGCTTCAACAAAAGCGTTCGTTCAGTCACGGAACTTGGGATACCCTCAACGGTAACCACCTGCCCCATGTATTTTTCAATCAACAAGCTATCTCCTCCCTGAAAAGCCAGAAAAAGTTCTTCTGCTGAAACACTAAATTCACTCGCTTGGCCTGCGATGTCTTTTGCAGGCATCGTGAAGAAATAAACCATCAAACCCATTCCCGCCAGGACTAGCAAGGCAAATCCTTTCGTTTTTTGATTCATTTATCTAGATTAAAAAGCCAAACCAAGAGATAAGCCAGCCTTGAACCATGAACCGGTTCGTGCCTGATAAAACCTGGTAAGCGATAAGATATGATAGTATTGGTGCATCCGGTCGTCAACTGCATCCAGAGCAGCCTCCTCAGAAACCGGAAGTTCATCAAAGGCCAATGTGCGGTTCGCCCTTCGGAACATCGGACCCGCAAAAACATCCAAACTCAAGCCATTGTCGGCCATCCATTGATACCCCAATTGCACGCCAATGCCCAAAGAGTTAAATTCCGCTTGGTGGTCAATGGAGTGGGGGTAGGCTTGACCATACCAAGTAGAGTATGCTTCTGGAGCACTAAACTCTTCAGCTAGATCTGACTTCACCTGACGCAATTGGAGGAATACTCCCGCATAAAACCCCTCCGGCATATTCCCCTTGATGACGCCATATTTTCTCAAATTCAAGCATGCCTCGAACCCAGACACGGAGGCATCGATTTTGCTGTACACGGAATGCCACTCACCCATGGCATCATAAAAATACCCCAATCCAAAACTCTCTGCACTCGTTTCAAAACCAATTCCCGATATGGACACGCCTGCTGACCAATCTGCCCCGGCAACCCTTTCATATTCAAAGCTGTATTGTCCTAATGCAAAATCTGACAAACTGATCTTAACCACCTGCAGTGGTTGAGGCGATTCTTGTGCTCGGGATGTGCTTGAAAATGCCACAAACGCGCAAATAATCATGAGGGGAGCTTTCATAACCTCAAAGTTACAATGAAGACGTTGTATCTTTTGTTCGTCTTTGGTTCGCCCGTGAACTGGGCCCAACTCGCTCCATCTTATCCTCTTGCAAACACCTGCTCCACCGAAAGTTTATTCCTTAAGCCAAGTCGCCTCATCCATTCGGAAGGCCTTGGAAAAAGCGACAGGCAATCAAAGCTGGTTGATCCGAGCCGAAATTCTGAAAATCTCCGAAGGCCTTGGACTGAAAACGGTCTATGTCGATTTGGTAGAGGAATCCGAGGGAGATCAAAAGGCCAAAATGCGCGGAGTCATATGGGCTTCGAACGGTGCCCGAATCATTGAAACGTTGGGGGCGGATGCAAGCCAAATTTTGGCATGCGGATCCGAAGTGGTCTTTTCCGCACAGATCCAATTTCATGAACGCTTCGGACTCTCACTCCTCATTGAAAGTGTGGATCTCCGGCACATGCTGGGCGAAATGGAACGCCGAAAACAGGCGACGCTCTCGGAATTAGAACGCATTGGAGCGCTTGCGCTCAACAAAAGATTGTCCCTTCCTTGGGCTCCTCAGCACATCGCGTTGGTTGGCTCACCAGGCACCAGCGGCTTTCGTGATTTTGTCATCAAATCACTGTTCCACCCATCTCGAAAGCGGGTGAAAATTGAGGTCTTCCCTTCCGGCGTTCAAGGAAAGACAGCTCCAATGGCGCTGATAAAAGCCTTGCGAGATGCCGAAGCGACTCAACCCGATCTGATTGTCATGGTGCGAGGTGGAGGATCAAAACTGGATCTCGACTGCTTCAATGATTTGGATTTATGCAAGGCCATCAGCCAATTGGAAACTCCGCTTTGGACTGGCATTGGACATGAGTCCGATTTGGTGGTGGCCGATTTGGTCGCTCACTCCTATTGGAAAACACCAACCGATGTTGCAGATGCTCTGATCCGAGTCCTCGAAGGATGTACCGATGAAATTGAAGCTATTGCAAAAATCTTGCAAAAATCTGTCCATGACTGGCTTGACTCTCGCAGCCATGAACTCTGGTCCTTTCAAAGAAGTGTGGGGTGGTCCAGTCGAAATGTACTTTCCAAAAAATCTGACGAAATCAACGGGATGACCCGGGAGTTCCACCTTCAATCCCAAATGATTCTGAAAGGCACGCAGCATGAATTGAGCTCCGCCATTCGCGGGCTGAGCCAATGGCCCTTTCATCATCTCAAACGGTTTGAATTCGAACTCAACCATTTCAAAAGAGCCCCATTCCAACGCGTTCTACAGCGACTGCAACACGAGGGAGAGCAACTCACCCAATGGAATCGTTCCATCGAAGCATTGCATCCAGACCAAACCCTTTTGCGCGGATTTGCCATGGTTCGAAAAGACGGTGACTTCATCCAAAGCCTGAGCAATCTTCAACCTGGAGATACCCTTCAACTGGAGACCAGAGATGGATGGGCAGACGTCAGCTTCAAAAACTTCAAAAGAAAACAAACAAAATCATAACCCATGGCCCATTCAGACCCATCCTCCATACCAGAGAAATTCGATGATGCTCTTAAAGAACTTCGGGAACTCATGCAGATTCTTGAGGGCGAAGACATTTCAATCGACACACTAACTCAGTCGATTCGACGAGCAGCTGTGCTCCTCAAGCACTGTCAGAAAGAATTGAACTCCACAGAAGAAGAAGTAAAATCTTTGATTCAAGAACTGGGCATGTCCTCTGGAGAAGACGCCGAATCTTAAACCACCAAACGGATTATTGATTCCGCTTGCTCAATTGATCAAGAAGGCCTTTTGCCCCACCTTCAGACAGGTCCCGAATATCCTGTGGAACCTCCCGTTGATTGGCTCGAGCTGCAATCAACTGCTCTCTAAAAATTCCGACCAACTTGACATACTGAGCGTATTCCTCACACTGGGCTTGCTCGGCACTCCAAGCGCTCAACTCCTCTGGTGTACGCTCAATCACCATGCACGGTGAAGTCTTTTGAGTCACTGCATCGGTCCATTCCTTGGCCGTCCAAGCAGCATTCTTGTCATCTGAAATTACCCCTTCAAAGGCCGCATTCATTTTCACCAAACAACCGCAAGCGTCTTGATCCGATGTCAACACAGAAGCACCAGTTGTTTCTGTTCCTGCTCCACAAGAGAACAAAAAAATCGCACAGCAGGCTACAAAGAAAGAGGAGAGAACAGTTTTCATGTCTTAATTGGGGTTCGTAAAATGATATCAGCTCTGCGAATATAACTTCGTTCGTGCATTACTCCCACATGCACTTTGCTTCCGAATGCGTCAATGAAGCCCTCCAATGGGCCGTCATGGATTACCGATATGGAAAGATTGGTCCAAGTTTTATTCCAAATCTGTGGAAATCACAATCATTTTTTCAACCACCACTTCTCCTCCATCTTCGGAGATCCAAGTGGCTTCGCTCGACCCATTGTTGCTCTCCATATCCACCTTCACATCAAACGTTTCTCCCTCATGAATAAGGTGGATTTCTCCTCCTGGAATTGAAATGATCGTATCCCCTTCGAAATCAGACGCTTCCAAATCATCCACTATAACGCGCACCCCTTCAGGCATGCCGTGCTCGCCTTGCATCATGTGATGCATTTTCATCTTTCCCATATGACCTCCAGGACCATGCGGCGCCGTAACTCGCCCAAGGGTGAATCCAATCATGGTAAATGCGGCTGCAATGAGAACCGCGGTTGTGTTTGTATTCATCTTATTTCGTCTTAGGTCTAATTGGGAGATGCCATTTCATTCGCTTTGCCAAATTACCTAACTTGTACATGTCGGAATGTAATTTAACAAAAAAATACTCTTGAGGGTTTTACTCACCATAGGATGCGCCATTTGCTTGATCGCTTTGTCGCAAAAAGAAGTTTTTGCGCAATCCAACGAAAACATTGCTCACATCTGGAATGAAGAAGTGCTTGAGGGAATTCGCAATGACTTTGCGCGCCCAACGGTACATGCCCGGAACTTGCTCCATACGAGTGTTGCGATGTACGATTGCTGGACGGCATACGACAGCGGAAGCAGTGAAACCTTTTTCCTCGGAAAAACATGGGCTGGATACACGTGTGATTTCGAAGGCGTCGATGTGCCTGAAACCGAAGAAGAAATCCAAGCCCATCGTGAAATGGCCCTTAGCTATGCGGTATACCGCATCATGGCGCACCGCTTTGGGAGCACACCCGATGCAGAGATCACGATGTTCAACATCAACTCTCGGATGGCCATGTTGGGATATGATGTCACGATCACTTCCACCGATTACATGAATGATGGGGCAGCAGCGCTTGGGAACTATGTGGCAGAACAGATCATTGCGTTTGGAATGCAAGACGGTGCAAATGAGGCCAATGAATACGCATCTCAATGCTATGAGCCGATCAATCCGAACATTCAGCCTGAATTTCCAGGAAACCCAACGATGGTCTACCCCAACCATTGGCAACCCATTGAATTGACTGTATTCATTGACCAAAGTGGAAACATCAGCACCACTATCCCCGAATTCGTGGGACCCGAATGGGGGGAAGTGACGGCATTCGCATTGGATTCCGCGGATTTGGAAATCTTGGAACGGGACAGCTGCATGTATCACGTTTGGAAAAATCCTGGAAATCCAGTTTATTTGGATACCACATTGGTGGAGGGAGGCGTGTCAGACCCGTGGAAATGGAACTTCGCTATGGTTTCCGCTTGGTCATCCCACCTGGACCCTACAGACGGAGTGATGTGGGATATTTCGCCAGGAAATCTTGGCACCGATGGGGCGTTTGTAACCAATCCCGACGACTTTTCTGATTACTATGACTTCTTCGATGGAGGAGGCCTCACGGACGGGCATTCAATCAACCCTATAACGGGAGCTGCCTATGAACCCAACTGGGTGCCGAGAGGAGATTACACCCGATGCCTTGCAGAATTCTGGGCCGATGGTCCCGATTCAGAAACACCTCCAGGGCATTGGTTCACTTTGTTGAATGAAATCATGGGCTATGATGCATTCGAATACCGTTGGCGCGGTCAAGGACCCCTGATTGACCAGTTGGAATTTACGGTCAAAGCATATTTAGCGTTGGCTGGAGCCATGCATGATTCAGCCGTTGCGACTTGGAGTATAAAAGGTTACCACGACTACGCAAGACCGGTGTCAGCCATTCGTTATATGGCCGAGATGGGGCAATCCTCCGACTCGACTTTAGACAACTATCATCCAGCAGGACTGCCTATTGTTCCCGGATATATCGAAGTTGTGGAATCAGGCGACCCACTCGCTGGGGTCAACGAGGATCAAGTGGGTGAGATGAAAGTGTTGGCGTGGCGAGGACCTGATTATGTGGAAGTCCCCTTCATTGATGAGGCTGGCGTGGGATGGATTTTAGCAAAGAATTGGTGGCCCTACCAACGACCATCATTTGTCACTCCCCCCTTTGCAGGATATGTAAGTGGTCACTCTACCTTCTCAAGGGCGGCCGCTGAAGTTTTGACCTTGCTCACCGGATCGGAATATTTCCCTGGCGGATTGGGTTCTTGGTCCGTTACAATGAATCAGTTCTTGGTGTTTGAAGATGGGCCTTCAGTCAGCTTTGATTTGCAGTGGGCCACCTACTACGATGCGGCGAATGAAAGTGCGTTATCCCGGATTTGGGGCGGAATCCATCCTCCTATGGATGATGGTCGCGCTCGACTGATTGGGCAAGAGGTGGGCATTCAAGCTTTCCATTGCGCCGAGGGCTATGCATTCCCAGAATGGGCTGAGGGTTGCGGCGGCGAAGGTTTTATTAGCGGCGGATTTTGCCCTGGTGATTTCAATGCGGACGCAGCGATCAATGTCAGTGACTTTTTGCTCTTCCTGAGCGCGTTCGGCAATGAATGGACTGGCCCGTATGATTTCGATGGTAACGCCGTAATCGGTTCTGCTGACCTCTTGGTATTCCTCGCGCTCTTCGGTGAAGTTTGCCCGTAAACTGCTGAGAGTTCCCCAAGCAATGTGAGACATTTGTTTCATAAATAAGATTTAAAATGAGCGAAATAAAGCCGACTTTAGTCGTGTTAGCGGCAGGGATGGGGAGCCGATATGGAGGATTGAAGCAATTGGATACGTTTACTGAGAGTGGAGCAACGATCATCGACTTTTCAATTTATGATGCATTGGATGCTGGCTTTGAGAAATTTGTATTTATCATCCGAAGAAGTTTCGAAAAAGAGTTCAAAACCCTTTTTAGCAAGAAGTTGGAAGGAAGAGCACAGGTCGACTTTGTGTTTCAAGAAACAGAGAAAGTTCCTGAAAAATATCTGAATCCAAAAAGGACCAAACCTTGGGGAACTGCTCATGCACTTTTAATGGCAAAAGATGTTTTGACCGACAATTTTGCGATTATCAATGCCGATGATTTTTACGGCAAGGAAGCGTTTAGAGTCATGGCGGACACGTTAAGAAAAACAGATCGAGAGTCCTATCAGTTTAACATGATGGACTATCTACTAAAGAACACCATTTCAGAACATGGATTTGTCTCGATAGGAGAATGCCAAGTATATGATTCCGGCTATCTCACCGATGTGACAGAAAGAGTCCATATTGAAAAAGTGAACGGTCAATTAATCCGGAAAGATGAGCACGGCTCTTTGGTCCCCATTGATGAAAACACGATCGTTTCGATGAATTTCTGGGGATTCACCCTTAAATATTTTGAATTTGGAGTAGAGCTTTTTGAGGAATTTTTGGAAGAAAACAGGGAGGATTTAAAGGCTGAATTCTACATTCCATCTGTCGTCCAAGAAATATTAAAATCGGGAAAAGCGACCGTTGAGGTTCTCAAATCGAATGCAAAATGGTTTGGAGTGACCTATAAGGAAGACAAGGAAATGGTGAGTGAAGAAATTGATCGTCTATTCCGTCAGAAGATCTATCCATCCAACCTTTGGTGAAATGGAGATGATCCGCGGAAGCGCTTAAAGATGAATTGGCTCGTTTTGAAATCAACACTGGGTCAGCCAAAAGCCATTCTCATTGAGTTGACCGCATAAAAAAAGCCCCAGTTCGTGATTGAACCGGAGCTTTTCCTTAGTTGCGGGGGCCAGACTCGAACTGACGACCTTCGGGTTATGAGCCCGACGAGCTACCAACTGCTCCACCCCGCGATTTACCTCATTTGCTCAAGCATTCTTGTGCTGAATGGGACGCCAAAGATAGGTGCTTCTTTTCCATTCAGCCAAAAAAAGAATACCTCCACAAGGAATTGAATTTTTAAAGGTTCAACCCGCCTGTGCTGAATGTACCTTCGCAGTCTCGACACGATGAACAATCCAGTGGAACCAACCGAACAACCATCCGCCCCATCCGAAGTTACCGCAGGGCACCGGGCGGGCTTTGTAAACATCATTGGCTCTCCCAATGTGGGTAAGAGTACCCTGATGAATCAACTTGTTGGTGAGCACTTGAGCATCATTAACCGCAAAGCACAAACCACCCGGCATCGGATCATGGGCTTGGTCAACGCGCCGGATTGGCAAATCGTCTACAGCGATACCCCCGGTGTCCTTGACCCTTCTTACAAACTGCAGGAAGGGATGATGAAGTTTGTGAAAACGGCATTGCAAGATGCCGATCTTATTTTGCTGGTGACCGACATCTTTGAAGATGATCTCGCCCATCCAGAAACCTTCACCAAGATTGCGGCGATGGAAATTCCGGTATTCGTCTTGATCAATAAAATTGACCTGGCAGACCAGTCCAAGGCGATGGAGCGCATTAAGTATTGGCAAGAGCGCATTCCACGAGCTATTGTCTCTCCCATCAGTGCGCTGCATGGTTTCAACGTTGATCAACTCCTGGAACAAGTGGTTGAACATCTTCCGGTGAGCCCCCCATATTTTCCGAAAGATGAATTGACGAACAAGCCCATGCGGTTTTTTGTTTCAGAAATCATTCGCGAAAAAATTCTCACACACTTTAAGCAGGAGATTCCCTATTCATGCGAGGTTGTGGTAGACGCATACGAAGTCGAAGAGAGCATCGTGAAAATTAGAGCTGAGATTCGCGTGGCAAGAGATAGCCAAAAACAAATCGTCATCGGTAGCGGGGGCAGCATGATCAAAAGAGTGGGAACGGATGCACGCAAAGACCTCGAGCGCTTTATTGGGCAAAAGGTGTTTTTGGATTTGTATGTGCGCGTGGACAAAGATTGGCGCGATGACGAAGTCAAACTACGCCGTTTAGGTTACCTCGACTGATTGCAGAAATGATTGGTTTCGCATCCGCCAAAATCAACATCGGTCTATTCGTGACGGGAAAACGAACGGATGGTTTCCACGACTTAGAAAGCATCTTTTGGCCCATTGATTGGTGCGATGTCCTCGAAGTTCATCACGCAAGCACTCCTGGCATTCAATTGGAAACCATGGGACTACCCATTCCCGGTGAAGGCAATGAAAACCTCATCACCCAGGCATACAACCTCGTAACGGATCATTTTGACATCAGCGGGGTCCATGTTCGTTTGCTGAAGAACATTCCAATGGGCGCCGGATTGGGAGGTGGAAGTTCGGACGGAGCATGCATGTTAAAGATGCTCAACGAAATGTTCCAATTGAAGATACCTCATGCACAACTGTTGGAGCTGGCGGCAGAATTGGGGTCAGATTGTCCATTCTTCATCCTGAACCAACCCGCCTATGTATCGGGAAGAGGGAACCAATTGATGGCGGTACCAGAGACGCAAAACGCACATCCCGGATGGCATGTCGTTGTCATCCATCCCGGCATTCACATCTCAACGAAAGAAGCGTTCGAAGGCGTGGTTCCGAAACCGGCTCCATTTGATTTAATGACCCTCCTCGCTGAACCCATCCAAGATTGGGGGTCACGGATTGGAAACGATTTCGAAACCGCAACGCGTCACAACCAACCTCCCGTTGATCAGGCACTCAAACTCCTCCTTGAAGAAGGCGCAGGCTATGCACAAATGACTGGAACCGGATCCGCTGTGTACGGATTGTTCGCTCAACAATCAGAGGCCTTATTGGCCCAAGAAAAAGGAAATCATCAAGGGTGGAGAACCCATGTGTCCTCATTGTGAAGTTGTCACTTCGGTGCCTTCCAACAAATCCATCCGCCGAAGAGGGAAAAGAGGATATTGGGCAACCAAGCAGCGAATAAAAGCCACTGTTCCGTTGAAATAATGGAATCGACCGGCAAAACCACTGAAGCCGAATAAACCGTGATAATCTTCGATGTGAAAACGAAGAGAAATCCAATCAACACGGCCAAAAACAAATGAAACCCCGTACCTCCTCTCAGCTTCCTTGAGGAAATACCCACACCAATCAATGTCAGCACATAAATCGAAAAGGGGTGCGCCGTGCGCCCATGTTCCTCCAACTTTAGCATCGCCACAGGAGCGCCACGTTGCGCTTCACGTCTGATATGCTTGCTGAGATTGGAAGTCGTCATCGTTGAGACCAACGCCGATCGTTGGCCAAAATCACTTATTCGCATGCTCAAAGCCGTGTCCAGTCGCGTCAGGTACCTCAATTTCTCTTGTCCATCGGTGGCAATTTCCCGAACCCGCGCATTGACTAAACGCCAAGTACTATCCTCCGGAATCCATGTCGCTTTTGCAGCTAAAATTCGCTGCTCCAAACGCCCATCTTCCGACCAACGCTCCAGCTGAAAACGGTAACCTGTATTTCGATCCACCGTGATACTTCTAAAGTAGGCTACCGTTCCAGGAGCGATTTCGCGGTATATATGCTGATCCGTTATGTGGAAATTGACATGAACGTACTGTACTTCAAATTCAACTTTTCGTTCATTGGCTTTGGGCAAAATGAAATGCGAAACCAACAAAGAGAATGCGACCAATACCGTTGCAGCCATAAAGTATGGGCGCATCAAACGCCAAAAGCTCATACCCGAACTCAACATGGCCACGATTTCTGTCTGCTGCGCCAAACGGCTTGTAAACCAGATAATGGTCAGAAAGACAATGAACCCGCTCAAGAGGTTGCCAAAATGAAAGCAGAAACTTAGATAGTAAAGCACCGTCCCCCAAACTGGTGCTTCATTTGACAACAACCGACCGATGTTTTCCATCAAGTCAAAAACCACGGCAACCACGCAGAAAATGCCCACCATAAAAAAGAAGGTGGTGAGGAATTTCCGGATGATGTAACGATCCAGGCGAGGAAGGAATGGTCGGCGCGGCATGGATTTATAGCCTTTGATCTAAGGCAGGTATCACCTTGTTTTTCCACGACACAAAATCTCCAGCCACAATGTGTTTACGTGCTTCGCTCACGAGATCCATATAAAAGGCCAAATTGTGCACACTACAGATGTAAAGCCCTAAGTACTCATTGGAACGAATCAAATGCCGAACATATGCCTTAGAATAGTATTGATCAACAAGAGAGGTGCCCATCTCATCCAATGGACTGTGGTCATCTGCCCATTTCTGGTTTTTCATATTCATGGTCCCTTGCCATGTAAATAAAAAGCCATGACGCGCATTGCGGGTCGGCATGACGCAATCGAACATATCGACGCCCAAAGCCATGTTCTCCAGCAAATTAGCCGGAGTCCCCACTCCCATCAAGTAGCGAGGTTTCTCTTTAGGCAAGATCCCACAAACCAATTCTGTCATGGCGTACATATCCTCGTGTGGCTCTCCAACGCTTAATCCACCAATGGCATTGCCTTCGGCGCCTCGTTCTGCCACTTCATGAGCCGCTTGGGTTCTCAAGTCCTTGTATGTCGATCCTTGAACGATTGGGAAGAGCGACTGGCGATGCCCATATAAAGCATCGGTTTCCGATAAACGCGCAATGCAACGATCCAACCAACGATGGGTCAGCTCCATCGATTCCCGAGCATATTGATGTTCACTTGGATAAGGCGGGCATTCATCGAAAGCCATGATAATATCCGCTCCGATACTCCGCTGAATGTCCATCGAATTCTCTGGACTGAACAAATGCTTGCTCCCATCGATGTGGCTGCGGAATGTCGCCCCCTCTTCTGTGATTTTTCGACGATCGGCCAAACTGAAAACCTGGTACCCACCACTATCGGTTAAAATGGGACCATCCCAATGCATAAAACGGTGCAGACCTCCCGCAGATTCAAGCACCTGAGTCCCAGGCCGGAGGTACAAATGGTAGGTGTTGCCTAAAATGATTTGGGCGCCGATGTCTTCCTTCAGCTCCCGTTGCGGAACAGACTTGACACTTCCAACCGTCCCAACGGGCATGAAAATGGGCGTTTCGATGACGCCATGGTCCGTATGGAACCGTCCGGCACGCGCTGAAGACCCTGGGTCAAGAGCGTCAATATCGAATGTCAGTTGGGGCATGGTATCATGAAAGGTGTTGCAAATGTAACTTCGGAGCATGGTTGGAACAGTCTACAATGCAATTGCTGTTGGAATAGGAGCATCACTGGGGTTGGTCTTGGGTAATCGCATCCCCTCCGGATTTCGCGACGCGGCTTTTGTCGCGCTCGGTTTATTTACGCTGGGCATTGGAATATTGATGTGCGGAGACATGGCCCAACCATTTGCGGTTTTTTTGGCTTTGGTTTTGGGAGCGTTGCTTGGTCATGCCGCCAAATTGGATCGCCGAATGCAATCATGGACTGATAGTCTAGGCAAAGGAACGGGAGCTGCGCTGACCCAATCGGTGCTTTTGTTTTGCGCGGGCGCCATGACGCTAATCGGATGCATGGCGGATGGTTTGGAAGGAGATCCCACCATCCTATTCGTCAAAGGAACCATGGATTTTGTGAGTTCTGCATTTCTTGCTGCGGCGCTGGGGCGAGGGGTGCTGCTTGCGGCGCCAGTCGTATTCATTATCCAAGGCTCACTCACTGGGTTTTTTAAAGGCATCGGAACGGAATTGTCCTTGGGATTGATCCAAGACTTCACGGGACTGGGCGGGATTTTGCTCTTGGCTTTGGGATTGGATCTCCTTAAAATCCGTTCCTTCAAACTCCTCAATTTGATTCCGGCATTCGTATTGCTCCCCTTGTTTCGTCCTTTTGCCCTCTGGGTGCAAGAAACCTTGCCGTCCCTCATTTTTTAATTCGAATGAGAACGAATTTCTCGTCGCAGTCCAAAAAATCTATGCGCATTATGCGCGCAACTGTTGCGCTCATCATTCTGGCGGTTCTCGCGTGGGGAGGGATTGAGCTTGAACGCCGGTTAGATGGGCGATGGCAAGCGCCTGGAGATTGGTGGGGAGCCCATGCTACGGAAAGTCATTATGGTGAGGAAGTCCGAGAATGGAGTGCGTTTTATGATTTGCCTTCCCCCTATTTGATGGCTTTGATTCAACTGGAATCCGGCGGAAAAAAACCTGCAGGAAAGCGATTTGAAAAGCACGTTTTCGAAAAGCTCCTGGAGCTCCAGGAAGAGCAGCGAATGACGTTTGAGAACCTCACTCCCTCCCATTTGGATGGAGCAAGTCAAGAAGCCATTCGGAACTTGGCCACTTCCTGGGGACCGTTTCAATTGATGGGCTACAAATGCATTCTTCTTGGAGTTCAAATTCGAGACATTCGAGGACAGGACGCCATCCGGTCTGGAGTAGATTGGATCAATCAGACGTACGGAGATCGTTTGCGGAAAGGGCAATACCGAGATGCATTTCATCTTCACAATACTGGCAAGCCATATCCCAAGGAAGGTCCTCCAAGCACGTATCATCCGGATTACGTTGAGCGAGGGTTGCGTTTTATGGAAGAGTACACGGATGCCGAATCTTTTCGCGATTCAACGGATGCTTTGTAAACTGCTGCATAATCCACTGGACTGAAAATGCCTGCCAACAAATACGCACTCATCCGTTACCGCACCATTAACCGTTGTTTAACGAATGACGGCCGGCCTTTTCCGAGCAAAGAGGACCTTCGGTCTTCCTGTGAAGAGGCCTTGTACGGAAGCGATGGAGATCGGATCAGCATTTCGACCATTGAGAAGGATTTGAATGCCATGCGCAACGATGGCGGGCTCGGCTATTATGCGCCGATTGTATACCACCGAGATGAGAGAGGGTATTACTACGAAGAAAAGGGCTATTCCATCGAAAATCTCACGTTGAACGACGAAGAGTTGGATGCCATTCGATTTGCCGCCAGAACTCTGGTACAGTATCGAAACGTTCCCATTTTCTCTCAATTCGATCAAGCCATTGGCAAAATTGATGATCGACTCCGTTTGGCACCCAATATGGACACCAATGCCCTCGAATCCATCGTTCAATTTGAAGATGCACCAGCGACACGTGGCTCAGAGAATCTCCCCCCCCTGCTTGCTGGCATTCGAAAAAAAAGACGGCTGTGGATCGCCCATCAAAAATTTCAATCGAAAGAAGCCATTGATTATTTGATCGAACCATACCTCCTTCGGGAATACCGCAACCGGTGGTATTTGATCGCATGGAGTGATGAAAAAGGTCAGTACCGCACGTTTGGATTGGACCGAATCGCTGAAGTGCGAATAACAGATGAGTCGTTTGTGCCTCGCACCGATTTCGATGCCGATGAATTCTTCATCCACAGTTTCGGCATTTCCAAGATTGCCGATCATCCTAGGGATGTCCGGATTCGATGCAATAAACTCCAATACGAATACCTTCTTTCCCAACCGGTTCACTCCAGTCAAAGTCTTCACCCAATAAAAACCGATATCTATGAGCTCCGACTTCATGTGTTGCTCACATTTGAATTGGTTCAATTCCTTTTGGGATTGGGACCCGTTGTTGAGGTTGTAGAGCCTACAGAATTGCGCAAAATGATGCACGATTCGTTGAAAGAATCCCTCAAACTCTATTCCTAACTAGTACGTCGTGTGGACTCCGTAAATTGATTACGGAGAGGGTGCTTTGGTTTGTATTGAATTCAAACCTCAAGCAAAAAAAGCCCCATGTCCATTCCGCTCAACCCCGTCGCTTTTCAGCACCCTTCACAAATCCAAACTTTGGCAGACGCGCAACGATGGATCAATCAATTTGCGAGACCTGAACGCTTCAACACCCACGCTTGGCATACGACCAAGAAATTGGCCCTCCTTGTATGGAAGTGTCATTTGGAACGCCGTCCAATTGATCGCACCTTAAACTTCTTGCACCCCACCTTCTATAACATGATTCGAACACCCGAAGGAATGTCCTTGCTGGTTGAACATCGGGTTCGAAAATTTGCGTCATGAGTTCACTTATTTAACATAATAACCAATCAAACTCTT
>JAPKCA010000034.1 GCA_028823145.1 Flavobacteriales bacterium | reverse complement strand
GGAGCAGTAACCATCGGTGTCTATCTTGATACGTGGAGCAAAGAAGGCCATTCTTTGGACATGAGCCTGGCCTTCAGCGCCTCCCCTAAACTGGTCATTCCTGTTGAGAAGAAGCATGTCAAATCACTGATCAACACCACCAAAATCAGTTCCAAGCAACAGCACTATGATGGGTTCGCATATAGCGACTTGAACATGGCCTTTGACCTTCCATCCAACGCAAGCCATGCCACGCTTCATTACCATGCCACAGGCCACGGAGGACATAGCGAAGGAGATGAATTTGTCGCGTGTGAACACCAACTGTTCATGGACGGAGAACTGGTGAAGAAATTCACTCCCTGGAGAGATGATTGCGCCAGTTTCCGCCCGTTCAATCCATCGTCTGGAGTTTGGACTGAGCGGACTTTCTGGCGTGGAGACAGCATCGACGAACGGATTGCGTCGAGCGATTATTCGCGATCTGGATGGTGTCCCGGCTCGCTGGTAGAGCCCACCTCCATTGCACTTGGCTCTTTGGAAGCAGGATCTCACGCTCTGCGGGTTTCCATTCCCACAGCCCAAACCTTTTCAGATACAGCCATGAATTTTTGGAATGTCGCTGCGTACTTGACGTGGGAGTGACGGGATTAGTTTATCACTGAATTCTATGCGAAATTCGCGCGAGGAAAAAGCCTATCAAAAGTTGAAATTAATGCCATTTCAACCAGCCGCACCTCCCGAGCGTTTTCAAAGCATTCGATAGATTTAGAACATGTCACGAATCATTTATACCCAAACTGACGAGGCACCAGCCTTGGCCACCTATTCGTTTCTTCCCATGGTGCAATCATTTGCATCGCATGCAGGAGTCGCTATTGAAACGCGGGACATCTCGTTGGCAAGTCGGATTTTAGCGTCATTTAAAGATCTCTTACCGCGAGAGCAACAGGTCAACGATGCATTGACAGAATTGGGCACACTGGCCAAAACACCTGAGGCCAACATCATCAAGTTGCCCAACATCAGTGCATCTCTTCCGCAGTTAAATGCTGCCATCGCAGAATTGCAGGCATTGGGTTATGCCCTTCCATCCTATCCTGAAGAGCCTCAAACAGATGCGGAGCGGGATACCAAGACGCGATACGATCGCGTCAAGGGTTCAGCCGTGAACCCTGTTTTACGGGAGGGGAACAGCGATCGCAGAGCTCCCGCAGCCGTCAAAGCCTATGCTCGCAAACACCCGCACAGCATGGGCGCTTGGTCATCTGATTCAAAATCGCATGTGGCTCACATGGATCATGGTGATTTTTACGGATCGGAGGTCTCGAAGACCATGGCATCCGCTACAACTGCATCCATTCAGTTTGTTTCAGCTTCTGGTGAAACGCAGGTTTGGAAAACAGGATTGGCTTTGCAAGAGGGTGAAATTATCGATTCATCAATCATGAGTCTGAGCGCTTTGAAAGCGTTTGCTCAACGTGAAATGGACGATGCGAAATCGCAAGGTGTTTTGTTCTCGTTGCATTTAAAAGCGACCATGATGAAGGTCAGCGACCCAATTCTTTTCGGAGCATTCGTCGAAGCTTACTACTCCACTGTTTTTGAAGCGCACCAAGAGACATTTGATCGGCTCGGCGTTGATGTTCGAAACGGCTTGGGTGACATCTACGCGAAGATTCAACCATTGCCCGCTGCAGAAAGGGAAGCCATTGAATCAGCCATCCAAGCCATTTATGAGGTTCGCCCCGAATTGGCCATGGTGAATTCGGACAAAGGAATTACCAATTTGCACGTTCCCTCTGATGTGATCATCGATGCATCCATGCCGGCCATGATTCGGAACTCCGGCCAAATGTGGGATCGCAATGGACAATCGAAGGATACCAAGGCCATCATTCCCGATCGCTCTTACGCGGGCATTTATCAAGCGACGATTGACTTTTGCAGGAAGAACGGCGCCCTAGACCCTACGACTATGGGCAGTGTCTCCAACATTGGGCTGATGGCTCAAAAAGCGGAAGAGTACGGCTCGCACGACAAGACATTCCAATTGATTTCGGCTGGAACGGTCCAAGTGCTAGATGGGACTGGGCAACTCCTCATGGAGCAGATCGGTGAAACGGGAGATGTTTTCCGGATGTGCCAAGTCAAAGACGCTCCAATCCAAGACTGGGTGAAGTTGGGAGTCAACAGAGCTCGTGCTACAGGGAATCCTGCCGTGTTTTGGTTGGACTCCAATCGGGCTCATGATGTCCAGATCATCGCCAAAGTCGAGAAGTACTTGAAAGACCACGACACTTCGGGATTGACCCTTGAGGTGCTCTCGCCTGTTCAGGCCACCCACTATTCTTTGGAACGCATTGTCAAAGGATTGGACACCATTTCTGTAACCGGAAACGTTTTGCGGGATTACTTGACGGACCTGTTTCCCATTCTAGAGGTGGGTACTTCGGCGAAGATGCTTTCCATCGTGCCCTTGATGAATGGTGGTGGTTTGTTTGAGACAGGCGCCGGTGGCTCCGCCCCAAAACACGTGCAACAATTGGTGGAAGAAAATTACCTGCGCTGGGACAGCTTGGGTGAATTTCTGGCGTTGGCGGTTTCGTTGGAACACATGGCCGATCGATCTGGCAATGAACAAGCTCGTGTACTCGGCGCTTGTCTAGACGAAGCCACCACACGTTTCTTGGACGAAGACAAGAGCCCAACACGGCGCATAGGAGGCATTGACAACCGCGGATCACATTTTTATTTGATCCTGTTCTGGGCTGAAGCTTTGGCCAAACAATCAACGAATCGCCACCTAAGTGAGGCATTCACCGGTGTGGCACTCGATTTGCGCAATTCAGAGAACCTGATCGTTGAAGAACTCAATGCAGTACAAGGTCATTCGGTTGATGTAGGTGGTTACTATCGACCAGATGCCAGCAAGCTTGAAAAGATTATGCGTCCATCAGCGACTTTGAATACAATCATCGATGGGTTTCAAATCCATTGATTGGATTCATCTTTCTAAATAGCACCGGTGGAATCCCCGACTGATGCAAACGAAAAACGCCGACCCTTTTTGAGGATCGGCGTTTTTATTTCGGAGACTATTACTAGGCCTACGCCTCCCTCCAGATTTCAACTTTGACAGCTGCCATGCCTCTCGGGCCTTGCTCTGTTTCAAAGCGAACTTTATTGTTCTCCTGAATTTCTTCTTTGGTGTTGTTCACGTGAACAAAAACACTTTCCTGGGTTTCCAAGTCACGGATAAATCCAAATCCCTTGGAATCATTGAAAAACGTCACAATCCCTGTTCGAATAGGATCGTAATCCTCTTCTTCACGCTTTGGAACACCAATCTCAATGTCTTCCAATTTGACTTCCACCCGCGCGGTAAGATCTGGAGGAGTATTCGAAACTTGTCCGAATTCATCCACGTAGGCAATCATATCGTCTGAATCCAGGGTCATCTTGTTTTCCTGGCGTTCTAACTTCTTGACTTCCTTTTCCTTCCGTTTTTTTTCCTTTTTGAGTTCGCGTTCGCGCTTACTGAATGATTGCTGAGATCTGGCCAAATGAGTAGAGATTTATTTGCTCGAAGGTACGTAAAGAAGACCACTCCACTACTGACCCATTCTTCCCTTTTCAAAGTGAGATCATCGATCCACTTCGTTCCGTCGACATGTGGCTCAGCATACGCATCAAGATGCCAATAAGCTCCCGCAACAGATGAGGTATGAAGCGAACCTCACACCCAAACAGACACCGATATAATTACTGATATACGCGAACGTAGTCCACTGCCATAAACACAGGGAACGATGTTGACTCATCCGGGTAGCCCGGCCAGTTGCCTCCAACAGCCACATTCATGATAAAAAAGAATGGATTGTTGAACGGATAGTTCTGGCCATTCATCATGGATGTATTGATGGTGAAGAAGAGCTCATCATTCATCAAGTAGCTGATCTCATTGGGACTCCAGTCAATGGAGAACACGTTGAATTCATCGTTATAGGTATCCGGGTAGATCGATATGTTGTCACCTTGGTGTTGCCATTGGGAATAATCATTGCCCCAATGTGCTGTTCCGTGAATGGAACCCGCCTGGTGACCGAGCAATTCCATGATGTCAATTTCACCACACGCTGGCCATCCGACTTGAGAGTAGTTTGCGCCAAGCATCCAAAGTGCAGGCCAAATGCCCTGACCCTTGGGAATCAACGCCCGAATATCCACACGGCCGTATTGGAATTCCTGTAAACCGAGGCTCTTCATCCGAGCCGAGGTGTAAGCATTTTCGCCCACTTTTTCTGCCTTGATAATCAAGCGGCCATCTGATACATATGAATTGTTTGGGCTATTGGTATAATTCTGCAACTCGTTGTTGCCCCATCCACCATTGCCGGTACCGAGATCGTACCCCCAGTTGTCGTAATTGATTGCATTTCCCGCGAATTCATCTGACCACGTCAACGTCATGCCTTCGTACGAGTCCGCGGCTTGGTAGCCCTCATCGGAGATGTTGACCATGTTGTCATCGTTTCGGATTCCCCCGATCACCGAAGGTTCACCGACCTTGACGTATCCATTGACAGGATTGGACAAAAGCATCGTGAATTGTTCATCTGGTTCCAAGTAGTCGTCCACAACAATCTGAACCTCCACCGTTTTGGTGATTTCACCTGGAGCAAACACCAACGTTCCCGAAGTGGCCGTGTAGTCCTCCCCAGCAACAGCTGTGCCATCGAGCGTTTCAAAATCCACAGCAACATTCTCAGATTTTGCTTCGCTGATGCGCACCTGAAAACTCAAAGTGCTTGTGGCCGCCGTTTCAAACACCGTGATATCGTTCGCCCAACGGATTTCCGCAAGCGCCTCTGGCTCCGGTTCATTGCAGGCATCACATGCGACCAATGTCGAGCACAGGCCTAGATAAAATAGAAAATTTACGTTCATCCCTCGTTTCATCTTTTGTTCAATCACTTTTGGAATGCTCAGTTTGCAACGAAAACTAAGGTAAACCATCCATCAGCTTGCAAGCAATCTCCCGTTTGAATAGGGCCGTGAACGACCAACCGGTTTTCTGTCAACTCGATGATATCATAAACTGGGCCCGAATCCCAGACCCCCATGAAGCCACAAAGCGCTTCACTGAAGCTGCTCAAATGAACCTGATCCTCTCCGGACGTGCCCGTTCCTTCCGTAAACAAATACGTCGACGGGTCAATGGCCAATTCCGTCTCCACATATCCTTCAAACGGATTCATGGTGCTTCCATTGTTGTTGTACATAAACGTACCATCCTCCCCAAATTGGTAAAGGTCATCGTACTGGAATGTTTCCAACCCAGCTGGAGGTGAAGCATACCATTCGGTAGAATAAGGAACCGGACCAACAGAAATCGCTCCTGCCTCATCCGAAAAAGTCCACGTCTTCTGGTTTTCACATCCCGTCAACAACAGCAATGTTCCTTCGCAAGGAAGCTCCAACGTCTGATCGATGGTCACGGTGGCCGTGGCTTGTCCCATACCTCCTGCCGTATGCACGGAGTAGCTGATTACAAAATCTCCTTCTTGAGGATAGTACGCCGTGTCTGACGGCTGATCTGAGGTCGTGCCATTCCCGAAATCCCACAGGTGCAAAAAGGACCCCTCTACCGCTGTGGCAGAAACGGCAACGCGATTGGAATCCACACCAATGACAGCGCCTAACGAATCCAACGCATCAATGAAGTCCCATTGGATTTCGGTGGTAGGTGCGTCTGGCAATGTGATGCCTTCTTCTTCATATGGCGCACAACGGCTGAGCAATAAAACACATCCAGCAGTCAACACGACCAAACTGACGTTCAATACCTTCTTCATATCAGTAACCATTATTTTGGGTAATCAAACCATCCGAAAGCGTAATCTCAGCCTCAGGAATGGGAAACAAGCCATGTACACCCGGAGTAAAACCATCAACCTGCAGCAAAGTTGCAGCACGGCCTTGGCGAACAACATCAAAGAAACGATGCCCTTCCAATCCGAGCTCCACACGGCGCTCATGGTAAATGGCATCAAGCAAAGCCTGACCGGTTGCAGCATTCACCACATTGTTGGGCAAAACACCCGGAAATTGCTGCTCTGCACCACCACGGGCACGATCGCGCACCATGCGCACAGAAGCCTTCGCCTGATCTTCAATCCCCAGATGGTAGGACGCTTCCGCGTGAAACAATATGACATCGGCGTATCGGATGACACGGTCATTGGTATATCCATTCGGATTCGGGTCTCCGAAAGGAGCCTCGTCTGACTGGTTGATGAAATACTTTTTCGCGTAGTACTCATGTGGCATTCCGGTGGCATCCAACGTGAACTCGCCTCGGTCTCCCATGATATCCCCCACTTGGAAAACGGTAGCGGTCAAGCGAGGGTCAGTGCTTTCAAATTCATCCACGAAATTCTGCTCAGGGATGTTGAATCCATATCCACCAAACTGACCCCGAGCACGCGTAAACACATTGGTAAACGTTCCTTCCAATTGGTTGCCCCAATTGCCGCCGGAAGCGTTCATGTATTGAATTTCCCAGATTGAACCCGGGCCGTTCTCACCAATCTCCGAGAAGATGTTGGAATAGTTGGGGTCGAGGTAATACTCTCCCGATGCCATGACTTCACCCGCCACGTTGTAGCACTGTTGCCATTCTGCCTGGTAGAGATGCGCCTTTGCCAAAAGTGAAGTGGCCGCACCCCATGTGGCACGTCCAATCTCAGAAACAGACATGCTGCTCCGCTTTGGAAGTCCTTCACGTGCTGTGGTCAAGTCCGCTTCGATTTGAGCCCAAACTTCTGCAGCAGGATTGCGTGCTTGTTGGTACTCACTTGGAGCCAAGTTCTCTGTCACCAAAGGCACATCGCCAAACATGGTCACCAAGTTGAAATACCAGAATGCACGGATAAATGCCGCTTCACCCAAGAATCGGGCCTTGTCGGTTGCATCCATGTCGATGTCCGGAATGCGATTCAGCGACAAGTTGCAATAGGCGATGCCGCGGTACGCCGCTTGCCATTCTCCCAAAATGAGCTTGCTGCCCGAATTGCCTTGAAAGTTCTCGAACAAAAGCAACTCGGGTTCATCGCCATCTCCCGATCCGCCTTTGTGTGAATCGTCCGAAACGATGTCACCAAAGTACCAGCGAAAGTGTGGTGCCAATTGACCAAAACCTTGGATTGGCGTGACCTCTTGCTGCAAGGGGTTGTAGCATGCAATGATGGATGCCTCCGCATCGGCGGCATTCAAGAAGAAGTTCGCTTCTGAAGAGCCTACGAGTGGCTTGATTTCCAGAAACTCTTGCTTGCAGGCCATCAAAGAGACAGCGAGGATGCAAGCGGAAAAGATTGTTTTCTGATTCATGATTCTGCTCTTAGAACGTTACGTTGATGCCTGCCATGAAGGTCCGTGCCGCTGGGTAGAACCCGCGATCGATTCCGATTTCCAAGGTGCCTCGTGATCCAATTTCAGGATCTAGACCGCTGTAGTCGGTAAACGTGAACAGGTTGCTCGCAGCAACGTAGAGGCGGAAGTTTGAAATCTTCAGCTTATCCACAACTGTTTTTGGCAGGGTGTAGCCCAACTGAACATTTTTGATTCGCAGGTATGACCCGTCTTCGATGAAGCGATCCGAACCGCGGGTGTTCTGATTTGATTTCTGATTTGGGTCAGGGTGTGAAATCCGTGGATAGAGGTTCGTGGAACCTTCTCCGGTCCAGCGCTCCAACGCTGTAACGGGCATGTTGGTCGTATTCAAGTCATACCGGAAAACGCCGTTGTACAAATCGTTGCCCTTGGATCCTTGAAGAAACAGGCTCAAGTCAAATCCTTTGTACTTCACCTCCATGTTCAATCCATAGGTGAAATCCGGATGTGGATTGCCGATCATGACCTTGTCTTGACCATCGACGGCACCGTCTCCGTTTGTATCCACGAAGATGACGTCTCCAGCTTGGGCATCAGGCAATGCCCCATATGCCTCCGCCTCTTCGTCTGTCTGGAAGATGCCATCGGTCTCATATCCGTAGAAATAAGCCATGGGCATTCCGATTTCAGTGTATGAAACGAAATCACCTGCACCGAAAACATTTCCGGTTGCAATGGGCTGTCCTCCTGTCCCGAGATCCGTGACCTCGTTTTTAATAAACGCGATGTTTCCCCCGATGCTATAGTTCCACAAGCCCACTTCGTTGCGGTGGTTGACACTCAATTCAAATCCGGAGTTCCTCGCTGAAGCCACGTTGGTGGCAGAAGAGCTAAACCCGACGACTCCTGGCAATGGCACCACAGCCAGCATATCATTGGTACTCTTCACGAAGTAATCCATCACCACGTTCAATTTGCCGTTGTACAAATCTGCATCCACACCGATGTTGGTCTGCTCTACGGTCTCCCACTTTAAGTCGGGATTTGACGTATTGACGGGACCTGCTCCATTGACCTGTACTTGATCACTCCCAAAGGTGTAGTTCAAGCCGTTGAAGACCAATGAGGTGTAGTCAAAGTTTCCGATACCATCCGCGTTGCCATTCTGCCCCCAACTTGCACGGACCTTGAGGAAATCAATCCAGTCCTTCTCCGCAACCCATGGCAACTCAGTCAAATTGTACGCTGCTGACAACGATGGGAATGTCCCGTAGCGGTTGTTCGCTCCGAATCGAGAAGATCCATCCCGGCGTATCGTTCCCGAAAGGGACCATGCTGCACCGAGGCTGTAGTTGACACGCATAAACTGCGCTAAGAAGGATGACTCGCTCACGCCCCCATTGGACGATGGAGCCTGTTCGGCTGCATTGAGACTATTGTTCAAGTAAGCAAGCTCTGGATCATTGGAAGCCAAGCTATCGCGTGATCCGTAGAAATTCGTATAGTGATTGCGAAGAGCTGAGTAACCGGCAGTCACCTGGATGTTGTCTCCATTTTTAAACTCCTTGGTGTAATCCAAGACGTTCTCCCACTGCCACGTGCTCCACTTGTTTTCTCCGCGGACCAAAACATTGGTTTCTCTCCACTCATACGCTGGCCGATTTGGATCATTTGCTCCAATGCCGAGATCGAATGTGGGATAAAAAATGTTTTGTGATCCCAAGCTCAAGTCTACCGACATCGTCGAACGAAACGTGAGGTTTGAAAGGAGATCGTATTCTCCAAACGTCGAACCTACAAATCGGTTGGTGACCCATTGGTCATTGGTCAACGCAATCTGATTGGCTGGGTTTGCAATATCCGAATCAATGAATTCGGAATAGGCATAGGATCCGTCTGGGCGCATCGCCGCAGTTGTCGGGTCCATGTTCAACGCCCGACCCACTGGCGTTGCAAATTCGTTGTTTTCAGCAAGTGCTGAACGGTCCAAGTACGTGAAATTGACATTTTGTCCCATGCGGAACTTATCCCCTCCGTCTTGGCGGGTATTGACCCGGAACGTATAACGCTCAAAACGGCCCTTTTCACCTCCTATGATACCGTCTTGAACAAAATAGCTGCCACCTACGGCTGTAGATGATGTCTCTGTTCCTTTGGTGAAGCTGAACGAGTGGTTCATCATCGGGGCACGCTCAAAAATCTCATCCTGCCAGTCAAAGCCTTCGCCCAAGGCCGATGGGTTCGACAAGGCCGACAAAGGCGTCAAGCCCCCTGCTGAACGACTTTCGTTCATCAAAATGGCGTATTCCTCAGCATTCAATAAAGCCATCTGCTTCCAAGGCTCCTGGATGCCCATGTAACTCTCGTACACAATCTGAGGCTTCTGGTTTTTGGAACCAGATTTCGTGGTGATCAAGACAACACCATTTCCGCCACGCGCGCCATAAATGGCGGCTGATGCAGCGTCCTTCAAAATCGAAATTGATTCGATGTCTGAAGGGTTGAGGTAATCGATGCCACCACTTGGAATGCCGTCTACCACAAACAACGGCTCCGCATTGTTCAACGAGCCCGTACCCCGAATCCGGATGGATTGGGTTGAACCCGGTTGTCCGGAATTTTGGGTGACCTGAACACCGGCGGCACGCCCTTGCAGGGCTTGTTCCGTCCGCAACACAGGCAATGACGTGATTTCTTTGGTGCTGATGGTTCCCACCGCACCTGTGATTTTGCTTCGCTTTTGGTTTCCGTAACCAACCACAATCGCTTCGTCCAAGCTTTCTACGTCAACTTCCAACGTGACCGCCAAAGCCTCGTCACCTGCCGTCACGTCTTTGCTGACGTAGCCGATGAACGAGAATGTGAGCACAGGATTACTGACCGTGAGGTTGAAGCGTCCATCGAGATCGGTGAACGTCGCGTTTTGGGTGCCTTTTTCTACGACCGTTACGCCGGGCATCCCTAGGTTGTCATCGGCCGATGTCACCACGCCGGTGACCAACCTTCCTTGAGAGAAGGCGGTCACCAGACAGGTGGCAATCAGACCAAATGATAAGAGCAGTTTTTTCATAAGAAATCAAGTCATTTGATCAAGTCAATACACAATTAAGCCAACAGGCTCTTATTGGATTTTCACCAATTTCCGGGTCGAAGAGGTTCCGTCTACCTGAACATTGACAAAGTAAATGCCGGCTGCATAGCTTGACAAATCCATGGTCCATGTCGTTGTTCCAGCAGGAATCTGGAATTGATCCATCATCGCTCCTGAGAATCCAACAACCACAATTTCGCGAGCTGACTGTAGAGCAACTGGGAATCGCATTGTCGCACTTTCACGGGTTACCGAAGGAAACAAGTCAAACGCTGAAGCTGAGATCTCGTCCACTCCAACGGCACACTCATCACATGAGTTGAAGCAATATGCGGACGTCGTGATTGCATCAGAATTTTCAATCAACAAATACCGGTTGGTGTAGACAGAATCTGCCGTTGTAACCGTGCATGCACCGTCTGCAATGGCATCAAAAATCTCTTCTGAACCACCGTTTACAAACTTGTACTCGTGTCCACCAGCGGGCAAGTCCAATGTGACTTCCCAGATGCCATCAGCATCGTCGTCCGCCAAGGGTGTCGCTGTGTTGTTCCATCCATTGATGGATCCACCGAAAATAGTCACGCCAGTCGTGACCGTTTCGTCTGCCATGTTCACTCGGAATGTAACAGAAGAAAAGACATTCTGTTCGCATGTTCCATCCGTAGAGCATTGTCCGAAGCACGTGCTGATAGTGGTATTGTTCATTACAGGGTCCAACAAACGATCGTTGTAATTGGTTTCGTCACCGCATGGCAAGCCAGCCAAGTTCTCTTTGCAAGACCAATCACCGCATGCACCGTTGGTGAATGTGTAGTGTCCTGTGTAGCCTTCATCCAATGTAACCGTAATCGTATAGATCCCATCGCCGTCGTCGTCCGACATCGGGTTGTCACCCGGTACGCCAAAGTCAGCACCACCAGCTATGTAAACACCGGTAGGATCAACTTCTTCGTTGGCCATGTTCACGTTGAATGTTATTTCGTAAGGGCCTCCGCCTCCACCGCCCGTGGTGTCTTGGCATGCAGAGCAAGAATTGTAGCAATAGGCTTCAGTGACTATTGCATCCGTTCCCTCAACCAAAAGAATTCGGTTGGTAAAAGCACCACTGGTCAACGTGCACTCTGTGTATGTCGAGTCGTCGAATGACTCCTCAACACCAGAATTGACAAACTTGTACTCATGTGCACCCGATGGCAAAACCATGGTGTACTCGTAAACGTCGTCGCCGTCATCATCCGTCATGGGGGAAGCTGTGTTGTTCCATCCATTGACCGAGCCTCCAAAGACTGTTACACCTTCAGTGACCACTGCTTCAGACATGTCGACTCGGAATGTCACCTGGACATCAGAGGCCGCGTTGCAAGATCCATCTGTTGTGCATTGAGCAAAGCAGGTAGAGTACGTCACATCGCCTGTAACTTCTACCAATTCACGATCGCTCCACGTGCCAAAAGCACAGCTTTGGCCTACGATGTTTTCCTTGCAAGACCAATCAACGCAAGCACCATTGGTAAAGGTGTACGCACCAGTGTAACCAATCGGCATCGCCATGGTAATGGTCCAGATACCGTCCCCGTCGTCGTCAGACATTGGGTTGTCACCCGGAATTCCAAAGTAGTCACCACCCGCGAGGTATACGCCGTCAGGTGACACGGTCTCGTTGGCCATGTTTAACTCCCAGGTTACAACACCAACCTGTGCGAACATCGCAACAGATGCGGCTAAAAAAGCCAGAGTAAAAAATTGCTTCATTTGATTTGGGTTTTGAAGGATTTAGTTGTTTTCGTTGAATTCTTTGATTTGGATACCGACCACCTCTGATCCGATTCGAAGACCAAAAGCACCTGGCTCTACGGTGTAGTTCATGTCTTGGCCGATGAATCCTAGGTCCTGAATAGGCAAGCTAAAATGAACATCTTGGGTCTCTCCTGCTCCAACCACCACGCGATCAAAGGCGCGAAGGCGATTGACGCTTGGCGTGATGCTCGCCACACTGTCTTGGCTATACAATTGAACCACTTCCGCCGTGGATTGTTCGCCTGTATTGTGCAATTG
This sequence comes from Flavobacteriales bacterium, assembly GCA_028823145.1. GTDB lineage: Bacteria > Bacteroidota > Bacteroidia > Flavobacteriales_D > Sanyastnellaceae > UA16. The sequence continues at coordinate 7,943 of JAPKCA010000034.1, read as the reverse complement.
CACAGATACAGAAATCGTGTCATTCATTCCATATACCACGGCATCGGTTGACAAACCTGACGATTCCACAGCGCTGTAACTCAAACCGTACCCGAAGGTGTATTGCGGTTGAAAGGCATTGGTCGAAAAGTCTGTGTGGATTTGCTCTGTGTACTTGTGGTCATACGGAACGTGAGCGGAAGGATACCGCGGCCATGTGAATGGCAAGCGCCCCGAAGGATTGAACGAGCCATCCAATACCTGTGCGATGGCATCCGCTCCATAATTTCCAGGCAAATAAGCCATCACCACGGCATCCATCATCGGCTCAATATCCGAAAAGGTCCGTGGACGTCCTTCGATAAATACAGCAACAACCGGAGTGCCTGTCGCGTGAATGGCACGAACCAAGTCTTTTTGATTGGCATACAGAGAAAGGTCCCCGTCGTTGCCTACGATTTCGGTGTAAGGCATTTCACCCAATCCCAAAACGACGCATTCAGGACGGTTGCGCTGAATGGAACGCACGACTGCAGCAATGTCGCTGCCGTCAAAATCCATTGCCAGTTCCTCATGCTTGACGCGGTTGCGGCCAAATCGCTCTTTCATGGCCTGCACCATGGTGGGTCTGCCAGGGGTATTGTACGTGGTGTCTGTTCCCTGCCACGTTCCAGTCCATCCGCCATTCAATGCATTGAGGCTATTGGCTGTCGGTCCTGTCACAAATATTTGACCTGTGCCGCCGATGGGTAAAATGGGTTGATCATGGTACACAGCATGCGTTCCTTCGTTCTTGAGCAAGGTGATGGATTCCAAAGCGGCTCGTGCGGCAGCCCCTTCCAAGGATGCCAATTCCGGGTACGTATCCAACGCTGGTGGAAAACCGCCCGTCTCAAACAAACCCAAACGGACCTTCATCGTCAGGATACGGCGGACAGAAAGGTCAATGCGATCTTCGCCAATGGTTCCTTCTCGAACCAATTCCAACAACGCTTCGGTAAAGCCAAAATCCAATGGCACCATGCTCATGTCGATGCCCGCTTCAATCGCCATGCGCGTTGCGTCCTTGTAGCCGTCTGCCACGCGATGGCGGGTATACAAGTATTTGATGTCTTCCCAGTCCGTCACTGCCACACCCTCAAACCCCATCTCTCCGCGCAGGATGTCTGTGAGAATGGTGCGATTGGCATGAACCGGAATGCCGTTGATCTCACCGCTGTTAATCATCACAGACAAAGCTCCCGCATCGATGGCCGCCTGGAAAGATGGCATGCAATATTCTCGCAATTGGCGCTCTGGAATCCAAGATGGCGTCCGGTCTTTTCCGCTCAGCGCCAACCCATAGCCCATGAAATGCTTCAACGTTGCCCCGATGGGAGATGGACCTTCTTGGTATCCTTTCACCATCGCCACTCCCATTTCACTCGCCAGCAAAGGATCTTCGCCGAAAGTCTCCCAAAAACGAGGCCACCGCGGATCGCGGCCGAGGTCCAATACGGGGGAGAAATTCCATGGAATGCCTGATGCGGCGACTTCTTTGGCCGTGTTTTCCGCGCCTTGGCGAACCAAATCAGGATGCCACGTTGCCGCAAGACCGATTTGTTGAGGGCCGAGAACCGCGCCGCTTGTGTAGGTGGCACCGTGGATGGCATCCACACCATACAGCACGGGCAAATGAGAACTGCGCTGATTGGCTACCGTTTGGATTTCATGGATGAATTCATGCCACTTCTCAGGCGTGTGCGCATGGTTGCCGCAATTTAAAATACTTCCGACGCGGTACTTCACTAGCGCCTCATACAACTTAGCTGAATCCAAGTGCTGCGGCTCCACCAAATTGTAAGGCTCTCCAATCGCAATCGACCCCAAAGTCAATTGGGTCATCTCGCCCACCTTATCTTCTATGGTCAGCGTGGTCAACACCGAATCCACAAACCGAGTTTCCTCATCGGCAGAGCGCGTGTCCTGAGGACCACTGCAACTCGCCAAAATTGCCAAGAAAAGAAAAGGTAAAGCCCCATTTTTAGAGGGCATAAAGTTCACTTCAAAAAGACGCTTCAATATGATTTTCATCGACGAGTCAAGCTAATCTGTTTGTATGGGCTTTTCCATAAAGTGTGCAAATTACAATAACTATGAATATATCGAGCACATATCCTCGATAAACTGTCTCTTTTCATTTGAAAATCGTTGCGTACACCATTTGGCTTGCCCCCCGTATTTTTCACCCGTCAAGAGCCATGAGCAAAGCCCATGTCATGCCCTTCGAGAAGTGAAGGTGTCGAAATAATCCACTTTTATTCATTGATTTCAAACCGTGTTCTCATAACACCCTAATTTCGTCACCTGAGACAATCTGTTCACCTTGAAGCACGTTTTCCTCCCTTTGCAGGTCTTGGTTGTTGGGCTCATAAGCTTGGCCTCATGTCAACCCAAGCAGGAAGCCTCCATGGGGCCCTGGCTCCTTGACGGTGTCTGGGAATTCAAGCATGCTGATAGCACCACATGGATGCCTGCTGAAGTGCCGGGGGATGTCATGACAGATTTAATCCGAAACGGCAAATTGGATGATCCATATCACGGGACAAATGAGCGGAAGAGCCAATGGGTCGAATCTGCCGATTGGGTGTATCGACACGTCTTCAAAACTCCGCTCAAAACACTCTCGAAAACACACGAATCAAGATGTATTATTGAGCTTGTATTCAATGGTTTAGACACCTATTCAACGGTCATTCTTAACGGAGACACATTGCTCCAAACCAACAACGCACATCGGACATGGATTGCATCCGTTAGCGACCACTTGAAAGAACAAAACGTGCTTGAAGTCCACTTCCACTCACCGGTCAAAATGGGCCAAGAGCAGCTTGATGCATCGCCGTGGTTCATTCCAGTGAGCAATGAGCAACGTCCACAAGGAGAGCAAACCAGCAGCGTCAGCCGAAAAGCAATGTACCAGTACGGTTGGGATTGGGGACCGCGACTGACTTCTGCAGGCATTTGGCAAGACGTTTTTCTGCGCGTGACCGACGACATCCAATCGATGCGTTTGAATTTGCAGGGCTTGACCCCTGAACAAGCCTCGTACGAAGTCGAAGTCGAAGTCGAAGGGCCGGCACATGACATCGCATGGGATTTAACCGGCCCAAATGGAGACCGCGTAGTGTTTGATATCACCTCCACTTCGGTGGGCACATGGAATCTGCACATTCCAAACCCTAAACTCTGGTGGCCCAATGGAATGGGCGAACAACCCCTGTACACCTTGGAAGCACGATCCGAAATGCAGTCTGTGACGAAGCGTTTTGGTATCCGTACAATAACCTGGAACCGTGATAAAGATGCGTTGGGCAGGCGATTTGAATGCGTGGTCAACGGCCAACCAATCTTTGCTCGAGGCGCCAACATGGTCCCCCCTGACTTCTTCCCTGTGCGTGCACGAGATCAAACCGCTCGACTCATCGATGATGCCATCGCCGCCAACATGAATATGCTGCGCATTTGGGGTGGCGCGATCTACGGTGAGGACGCCTTTTATGACTTGTGCGATGAGCGCGGCCTTTTGGTTTGGCAAGACTTCATGTTTGCATGCTGCATGGTTCCAGAAGATTCAGCCTATGTAGCCAATGTCAAGGCAGAAGCCTTCGAGCAAGTCCAACGCATCCGGCACCATCCGAGCTTGGCGCTTTGGTGCGGAAACAACGAGTCCGAAAAGGCCTGGGAAACCTGGGGATGGCAGGAAACTTACGGGTTGAGCCCGACCGATTCGGCATCAGTCCACCAAGCTTACCTGCGCATTTTTGATGAAGTGCTTCCTTTGGCGGTTGCCGAAGAGTCGGACGCCTTTTACTGGGCCTCCTCTCCCATGACTGACCCCCTGGAAAATCGCCCCGGCAAATTGTCCGGCGATGAACACGCCTGGAGAGTTTGGTTTGACACCTTGGATTTTGACCACTATTCCGACCACTTGGGACGTTTTGCGAGCGAATACGGATTGCAAAGCTTGCCGGACCGGAAGACATTGGAAGCTGCTGGCATCCACGCTTTTGACGATGAAGCACTGCAGTTTCGGCAACGTTCCGCCATGGAATGGCTCCAACCAGGCCTGGACGGCTGGGGAATGATGCGCATTTACGCTCGGCGTTATACGGCAGACCCTGCGCAAGAGGCAGGCCAATTGAATGCATTGGATCGATGGATTTATTTGACCCAATTGACGCAAGCTGAGGGATTGCGTGAGGCCATCGAGCGTCACCGATTCAGTCGTGGACGAACGGCCGGATCACTGTACTGGCAACTGGACGATGTGTGGCCTGCCGTCTCTTGGTCGACGGTCGACTTTGATGGGCGCTGGAAACTTGCACATTATGCCGTGCAGCATGCCAATGCACCGAGGCGGGTCTTATTCGACCGAATGGACCCCGATTCATTGCGTTTACTCTTTGACAACAGCGGCCCTCACACGACAGAAGGTCGTCTTCAGCTGACTTCGGTCGATCTCCATGGCACACAGCAGCGAACGGATTCCATTTCCATGGCATGCAAGCCTTTCGAAGCCATCGAGTGGAATGCGGGGGCACTTTCCGATTGGGCTCCAGATCCCACAACCCACCTTTTGGTTTGGATTTGGACTTCTGACGATGACACAGTGCTTGACCAAGGGATACAACGGTTGGCGAAGCCTTCTGAAATTGCTTGGCCAAAAGCCCAAATTGAAATCGCGGTCAACGGGTCAGAAATCACGGTGCGTTCTGATGCATTCACGTATGGAGTGCAGATTCGAACCGAACATGCAGGGCATTTATCGGACAACGGCTTCACGTTGTTGCCCGGTCAATCCCGCGTCCTTCACTTTGACGGCGAGAGCCCTGGAAAAGTGGAAGCGACCTGCTTGGCCGATTTTCAGTGAATCGCCTCGACATCGTACCGGCGACCTTGAAACTCACAACTGCCCCCTACCCGTTCGCCCAGTAAGACTTGGCCCAAGGGTGAACCGCCCGACAAGGCAAAGCATGGAGTCTCATCGACTACGATGCGCCCGATCCCGATGGAAACCATGAATTCTCCAAGGTTGGTTTGGACCCAGGCCCCTTGGCCAATGACCTCCAAATTTCCCGTTGGAAGCTGCTTCAATTCGTTGCGCATTCGCAGGGCTTTTTGCAATTGATCCTCGGCACGGGAAAGCTCTGCTTCCATCATGGCTCGCCCCGTTTCGTGCTTGTCACCCGCCGTGCTTTTTGACGCCGTGTCGCGCGATTTCGTCAATCCTTCCCGGGCAGATTGAGCTTCCTGAATGCGCGCTTCAAGGACGCCAAGCATCGCTTCGATCACCGCTGATTTTCTCTGATGGGACATAGCGCTACAAAGGAACTGGAATTTTGATGAATAATTGAGAATCAATCGATGAAGCTCCGGCCAATTCCATCCTACCTTGCGAGTATGATGCGCATCCTTTTATTTGCAGGCCTTCTATTTTACAGCTCAGCTGCTGTAGCCCAGGACTCGCTATGGGTGGTCACCGAAGCCTGGTTTCAGGGAGAAGACTCGCTGATGGGGACTCGGTTTGAATTGACCCCAGAATGGACAGGCCACAACGCCGTGATTGACCGTGCAGAGGATCAAATAAGTTCCATTGTCTTGATCAACACCGACACCGTTGACCATGTCTTTTCGACCAATGCACCCGAGACGGAAGATACAATACTCGAGGCGGGCACCTCGACAAATGTGGCACTCCCCGCCATGCCGCAAGGCAGCTTCCGGTATTTTCTTTCGGATGAACGCGGCAAAGTGCTAGGTGGAAGCGGGATGATCCGCACGGGCTGGACGGACGAAACGTTGTTCTATTGGAATTTATCCGATTGGGACCCCATCCGCACACTCGATGCAGCTGCGGGAATTCCCATCGATTTTGACGCGCCGTATGTGCCACGGTTTTTCACCGTCAACGAGGAATCGTATCCTTCCACAGCCGATGATCCCAATGCGTTGGTGGCCGTTTCGCTCGGAGACACCTCCTTTATCGCTATCGCCAATCACGGGTTCATGGACCATGTGCTGCACTTCCATGGATTTCATGTGATTATGGTCTCATCAACCGGCTATCCCGAACGTGTGGGATGGAACAAGGATACCGTACCGATTCGGCGTGGGGAGTCCTTGACCGTACGGTTGATTGCCTACCAAGAAGGCATGTATCCTGTGCACAACCACAACCTGATTGCCGTGACCAATGCGGGTTTCTATCCTGGAGGAATGATCACCACCATACACGTGATGCCATGAAACATATCATCGCAATTTTCCTGTGCTGCGTGAGTTGGTCGTTGGCGGCTCAACAACAGCCACCTCAATTGTTTTCCGGGATGGATGGGATTCACTTCTTGCCAGATGGCACCGCACTCACCATTTGGGGATACGGTTGGGTAGCGGAGGGCTTCATCTCCTTGCCGGGACCTCTTTTGGAATACACCTTGGATGAAGAGGTGGCATTGAATTTCACCAACCCGAGTCCGGAAAGCCACACGATTCATTTGCACGGGCTGGATGTGGATCAGGTCAATGATGGCGTGCCGACCACTTCGTTTTATATTCCAATGGGTGGGTCCATGGTATATGAATTCACGGCAGATTATCCCGGTACGTTTCTGTACCACTGCCATGTGACGACCACGTTGCACTTGACCATGGGCATGTACGGGATGATTTTGGTCAACCGTCCGGATATGACCCTTTTCGAGGGTGGCCCGGGGTACGACGCGAATGTGCCGCTGCTCTTCAGCGACTTGGAAATCGCCACCAACTTGGATCCCGTCGGAAGTTTTCCTTTTCATGACATTCGGCCCGACGTGTTCATGGTCAACGGCCATTCCGACGACCAGCTTGAGCAAGCAGTCAATATCGTTTCGTATGAACCGGGACAGACGCTGGCCTTGCGTTTGGGGTCTATGGCTTACAGCCGAGTGCTTTGTTCCTTCCCTCCTGAGTTGAATGCTGTATGCCACATGAGCGATGGCCGTCCGTTGCCTGAAACCTTTGAAGTCGAAGAGCTCGACATTTTTCCCGGCGAACGATTCACCGTTCTGATTACCCCTGACGCTGGATGGGACGGCACCATCGATTGCGCGTTTTGGAACATGATTGACCACCAAGAGGAAGATGTCCAATCCATCCGCGTGCGCGATGCCGCTTTGTCGGTGGATGAATTCGCATCACGTGCGATGAAAGGCTATCCCAATCCCACGCGGGACGTGATCACCTATCCTTCTGCACGTGATATCGTGGTTTGGGATGCATGGGGACGCGAGGTGTTCCGCGGCGATTTGCCGGACGGACAACTGCGGGTGAGCGATTGGCCGGTTGGCGTGTATATGGTGCGCTCTGGCGACGGTCCGGTGGGCCGTTTTGAGGTGGCGGATTGAGTGTGCGTGAATTGAGTGTGCGTGGATTCTGCCAAACAAAGCCTACCTCAATCGCACGTTCAATTGCATGCTGTTCCAAAATCTTCTAGGACCAACAGCAAATCTATCACGGTGACAAACGCATCGCCGTTTAAATCCGCATCACACGTGAACGGAAGTTCACAGTCATCTACGTCAATGCAGAATTCGATGGCTTCAGAGCTGTTCGCCACCAACCAATCAGGGCCGGTTAATTCAAAGCACACTTGGCCAATCTCCTCCACATTTGAACTAGTCCGAATCGATCCGTCCCAAGAGGAAGTCGCTCCGTTCTCCGTTTGGTAGTATGTACTGACCACCTCTCCTTCGGTTGACATCGTACGAATCGCCCACTCAAAAGCATCTTCAATCATCAAAGAATCGCTATTGGCATCATCCATTGGGATAGGTGGAGCACCGGTTGTTCCAGATGTAGACCAAATATTCGTTGCAATAGATTCAAACGGGTTGAATGTAGAAGTTGGATCATTGGGCCACGGCCCAGTAATTTCTAGACCACAG
>JAPKCA010000133.1 GCA_028823145.1 Flavobacteriales bacterium | reverse complement strand
TGCTCACCGAAGAAAATTGGTATTCCAACGTCGAACACCCTGCATCTTTTGTTTTTGAATCTTCCAATGGAATCGATTCCATTCCACTGGTCGGTTTCCGATTGAGAGGGAATACGTCCAGAGCTGCCGCGAAGAAGTCCTTTAAGGTCATTTTTGATGATGCGGAAGACGGGCATTGGAATGGTCTTTCAAAAATGAATCTCAATGGAGAGCACAACGACCCCAGTGTCATGCGAGCCAACCTCGTTTGGGCAGGCATGCGAGATGCCGGGATTCCAGTATCTAGAAACTCTCATGTGCATTTATTCATCAATGGCTTGGACTTCGGTGTGTATTCGAACATGGAACACATCGATGGTCGTTGGTTGGAAAAACGATTTGAGCATGCCCATGGTAATTTATGGAAATGCACCTATCCTTCAACCCTTACGTACGAAGGGCCCGATGGAGATGATTACAAATTCACTCCGGAATGGAGCAGTCAGCGGGTCTATGAACTGAAGACCAATAAAGCTGAGGATGATTATTCTGCACTTGCGCGATTCATCGATGTGCTCAACAACACACCTCTGGATGATTTGCCATGCGCATTGGAAGATGTATTTGATGTCCAACACTATTTGAAAACGGCTGCTGCCGAAATCCTTTGCGGTCATTGGGATAATTATATCGGAAACAAAAATAATTTCTACCTCTATCAGCGGCAAACAGATGGCCGGATCATGTACATCCCATACGACGTTGATAATTCCTTGGGCATTCAGTGGTTCGGAAACTGGACCAACCAAGACTTGTACGAATGGACAGATGCCAATGACCGCCCATTGTACACGCGTCTCTTGGCCATTCCAGCATACCGAGAAGCATTTACCTGGTACTTGCAGGACCTCATGAGCAACACCATGACCACATCATGGTTCAGTACATTAGGTCAAGACTTGCAAGACCTCTTGGCTCCTGGCATTCAAAACGACCCGTATTATCCGTTGGATTATGGATTTGATCTCGAAGCATTTGAGAATGCGTTGACCGATGCCTGGGGAAGTCACATTGCGCACGGCATTGTTCCTTTTATAGAAAACCGGCAATTCTGGGCGAACATCCAATTGGACGTCGTTCCAGAAATTGGTCCGCTCGCTCTAACGGCAAGCGCCATGGGACCTGTTTTGTCCGACACCTTGTCTGTGGAAGCTTATGTACCCTCCACACTTGGATTTCAAGATGTTCAACTTGAAGCTGAGATTACTTGGGCCGACAATTCCGTTACCCAACACGTCATGGGAATTCTGAACACTTCTGTCAATGGGGTCGTCTGGGGCGTACAGATCCCGCTCGAGAATACGGAAAGTGTGCATTGGAGGGTTCATGCGGAAGCGGGTGATCAAACGGCATGGTCTCCATGCGAACTTCAACTCGTTTGGAATCAACCGATGAATAACGGACTGGTAATCAATGAAATAATGGCTCTTAACAACAGCTTTATATCGGACAATGAAGGAGGGTATGCTGATTGGGTTGAATTGTTCAATGCAAGCAACGCCCCCATCAATGTGAGCAGCTATTACCTCACCAACCGCTGGTCTGAACCCAATCGCTGGTCTCTCCCAAACATCACCCTTGATCCCGGCCAACACCTATTGATTTGGTGTGACGATGATACGGATGACGGACCATTGCATGCGTCTTTTCACCTAGATGCCATGGAAGACGAACTGTTCATCATGGCCCAAGATTCTGAAGCATGGAGAGTCATCGACCAGACTTCATGGGGCAATGCCCCACCCAATTTGAGCTGGGGCAGATCCACCGATGGTGCAAATGAATGGACGTGGTTTGCTCCTTTCTCCGACACCCCTCCGACACCAAATGGCCCGAATGGAAACCCCGTTGGCCTAACAGATCATAACTCCAATTCAATATTGGATTGGAATCCTGTCAATCCGTGCCTGGCTGGAAGTCCCATAGCACTTCCCACCATCAGCGATTGGTCCATCCTCCATGCTTCTGGCCAGTTGATACATGCAGGACATTCGTTGGAAGCCTCAACGGCAGGACTGAGCAGTGGGCTATATTTCATCCAAATTCAAACCTTGGATGGACTGGCGATGACCAAACCAATTGTTGTGACACCCCATCTTTGAAACGTATTGTCTATGAAGCATTCGCTTACTTTTCCTTTGATATCCATGTGCCTCGTCTTCATTTTTGGGTCATGGAATGTTCAATCCCAAATTGTATGGACCGATCCTGCTTTTCCCACGGCGGATGACCTAGTCACACTCTATTACAACAGTGCTTTGGGAAATGGAGAACTGCAAAACGTCATCCCCATCTACATTCATACGGGGGTGATCACAAGCGCTAGTTCTGGTCCAAGCGACTGGCAGAATGTCCAAACCAACTGGGGTTCAACGGATGCCAATTGCTTGATGTCCCCAGAAGGCAATGGCATTCACTCTTTCGACTTTAACGGATTACCCTTGACGGATTATTATGGCATCAGTGGGGAAACCACCATTGAAAGCCTCGCCATGGTCTTTCGAAATGCCAATGGTTCGTTGGTTGGTCGGAATGCAGATGGATCCGATATCTTTCTAGAAGTCAGCTCCGGTTCTTTTTCTGCTTCCCTGCAAACGCCTGAATTGGGTTATGCTGTTCTGGAAATTGGGGAAACATTCGAAATTCTCGGACTGACTTCAGAATCCTGCTCCATCGAATTGCTCATCAACGACGAAGTGGTCGCAACCAACGAGGGAACATCCATTGCCCATGTGTTCGAAGCGACCACCGGAGGGCAATTTGACATCACCATCCTTGGAGATAACGGAAGCGAATCCGCCTCGGATGAGGCGACTTTGACGGTCTTACCCAGTGCTCCAGAACAGGCATGGCCCCCCGCCGGCTCGTTGGACGGTATCACATATTTAAGTGACACGAGTGTTAGGCTCCAAGTGTATGCGCCAGGAAAGGACTTCATTTTTGCCGTTGGTGATTTCAACGACTGGCAATTGAGCTATGGCTACCTCATGACCCAAACACCCGATGGATCGCGCTACTGGATTGATCTAGATGAACTCAATCCGGGACAAGAATACCGATTTCATTACCATATCATGCCTGATGACATGCGTGTCGCTGATGCGTATGCTGAAAAAGTATTGGACCCTTGGAATGACGGATGGATTTCAGAATCGACCTACCCCGATTTGATCCCATTTCCCAACATGCAAACGGAAAACACGCCTGTTTCCATTTTCCAAACGGGTATTCCCGACTTCAATTGGACCGATTCAGGTTTTGAACGTCCGAACAAATCCGAGTTGATTATTTACGAATTGCTTGTGCGTGATTTTACCGAAGAGCGAAATTACCAGACCATTCTAGACACGTTAGATTACTTGGATCGCATGGGAATCAATGCCATCGAATTCATGCCCGTCAACGAATTCAACGGCAATGACAGTTGGGGATACAATCCAACCTTTTACATGGCATTGGACAAAGCGTATGGACCCAAGGATTCATTCCAGGCCTTGGTCGACGCGTGCCATGAGCGGGACATCGCTGTGATTCTGGACATCGTCCCAAATCATGCAGATTACCCCAATCCGTTTTTGAAGATGTACTGGAATGAAGACGATTTCACTCCTGCAGCAACCAATCCCTGGTTCAATGTCACCTCACCATCTCCGGAAAGTTGGTTCTTTGATTGGAACCACGACAGCGGCGCTACAAAAGATTTCATGAAACGCGTCTTCAACTACTGGGTCGACGAATACCATGTCGATGGATTCCGTTTGGACTTTTCAAAGGGACTCACACAAACTCCAGGAAATGTAAACGGCTATGACCAGAGTCGCATCAACACCTTGAATGACTATGCCAATCACATTTGGGACACTGACCCAGGGGTGTACATGATTCTGGAACATTGGACCGAATTAAGTGAACAACAGACTTTGGTAAACGATGGATTCATGGTATGGGCCAATGCTTCAAATGAATACAGCGAGGCAGGAATGGGCTATTCGTCCAATTTGAGTTGGGCAAATTATCAAACACAAAATTTATCCAACCCCGCTGCGGTGACATATCCGGAGAGCCACGATGAAGAACGATTGATGTACAAGGCTTTGTCCTATGGCAATACCGATGGATCGTACGCGGTCACAAACCTCCATACAGCGCTTGCTAGAATGGAGGCCTTGCAATGTTTTCATATTCCATTGCCCGGCCCAAAACTGCTCTATCAATTCGAGGAATTGGGCTACGACTACTCCATCAACACCTGCAGCGATGGGGTGACCATCAACGAGGACTGCCGGACTTCCGCCAAACCGATTCGCTGGGATTATCGTGACGATCCAAATCGCTACCACATATATGAGGTGATAGCAGGGCTAGCACACCTCAAAATCAATTTCCCTGAAACATTTTCCACGACAGACTTCATCTTTGATGTCGGAGGGTATGGCAAACGATTGATTTTGAACGGGAATGGAATGGATGCCGTGAT
>JAPKCA010000132.1 GCA_028823145.1 Flavobacteriales bacterium | reverse complement strand
GCATGGGTTCAAATATAGCTGCATACTGAACTTCAGATCTCAGCGCATTCCTACTTTGGAAATCCCGGCAAAACCGCTCCAAATAGTTCTGCTCCCGCCGACCTCAGCACCCCTCTCCAAACACGCTGAGCAGCACCAGCAAATCGGTCACCGAGACGACGAGGTCGTTGTTCAAATCGCCCACACATTCTTCGCCTCCACCGGTCGGCCAGATGCATGATCCATCATCCATTGTCGCGGCAGAAACATAATTGGGCGCGAGTGGATACGTGCAACCCGCGATGTCATTTTCGTCGCAAATACCGTTGCTATTGGTGTCGCTCACACAATCCAACACGCACGCCTCGCAACTGTTGTAACACACCGCACCCACTTCGGCATTGCCGCTTGGTGGCACCACAAAATACCGGTTGGTGAATTCACCCGTCGTCAAGGTGCAAGCCCCTGACACCTCCGGATCAAAGATCTCCGCGTTGCTCCAGCCGCCATTGATGAACTTGTATTCCTGCGGGCCCGCCGGGAGATCCAACGTGATGGCATAGGTACCATCGCCATCGGGATCGGTCATCACAATGCACGTGCCGCACCAACTATCGATCCCCCCGCCCGAAATGTAAACCGCGCCTTGGATGCTTTCCTGCGACATATCGACTTCAAACAAGACGCCGTCCACGCTCGTTGTGGGATTCGTGATGGCTTCATCCGCACCTGGGCGCGTTGCCAACCAATACAGCGTGTTGGTCTGGGTATTGCCGTCGTCGTACCCCGTAAGCGTCTGGGCCTCGTCCCAAGCCGCGGCCACATCAATGACGCCGTGCGTCATGTAGATGAATCCACGCCATCCCTGTCCCAAGCCGCCATCGCTCAAGGCGGTGGAAACGACCGGATACTCCTCCTCCACCCACGCAGGCTCCAAGAGCTGTTCCGTGATGGGCGTGAATGGCAACATTTGGATGCCGTGGATGAATTCCGTGTTGCTGCCAAACCACGTAGCGTAATCCACCTTGGTGCTCCACAAAATGCCCACGACTTTGTTTTGGGCAAAGGCCTCCGGATAAATGCCGTCATTGGAATCCACTTGCCAGTACATCTGCGTCGAGCGAATTTCGGTTTCAAGCATCAAACGCCCGAGATCCCGAACCCGGTCGTTTTCGGTAGCCAAACCATAGAGGTACAAACTGTACCAGGCATTGACCGCTTCAGAAGAACTTTCCTGGTTGCGGCCATCGCCAAACTCAAACAAGCCCGAAGCCCACGAATGCCCCACAAACCAATCCTTGTTGCGCATGTACGTGTAATGCCCATCCGACGCCGCTGGGTTGGCCAAATTGCGCACCAAGTGCATCACCTCATCGTTCCACTGCGCCGTCCATTCCGGATGCCCCTTGGCCATAGCCGCCGCCGCATACAGGAAGTAACCGTAATGGAAATGGTGGTCGTTGTACAGCCCTAGCTGAAAGCTACCGCCCGAGGTGGTGATGACACCGCCCCACGTCGCGTCGTAGCGCAGCGGATCGCTGTTGGTTCCGTTGAGCCACGGATGCAGCGCATTGCCCAAATTGGAGCGGTAATTCGCGGCCAACGATGTCTCATTTAGCTCATCCGCAATGATGGCCAAACGCCCCACCGCTGCCAGCTGCTTCCCCCCGAAATACGAGTCGCCTGCATTGATTTGAAAATTGGCATCGGCAGCCAATGCATCCCGCACGTCCTGTTCCACCGACGGAGCCACACCTGAAGGTGACTCAAAACCAATGGTCGTCAATTGCTCATTCATGTGCCACGCATCCGCGACCACCGCTTTCATCCCGCCTTTGATGGTCGGATAGCTCACGCCGCCTTGCGTCGCTTCTTGCAGCACCGGAAAATGATGCGGCAAAGCCAACATCAAAGCATCGGATGTGGTGCCGCCGTCCATATTTTCCGTGGTCCAATCAAAGACCAATTCCGCCACATCGCCTGTCGCTGTGGCTTCTACCACGCCTCCGACGGGATACACATCTGCATGCGCGTCGAGAAGCGCCTCACTGGCCGCTACGCCATTGCCTTCGAGCACGGCAATCCGAATCACTCCATCCATGGGGACCGTTGCCGTCAAGGTGTTGTTGGCGATGATAAACGTGGTGACTTCAGACGTGTAAAGAATCCACGTTTGGCCGTTGTTGAGAGCCAACTCAAACCGATCATCGGTCATCGTCGCATTGACATTCGTTCCGTTGACACTCAGCAACGAGTGGATGGTCGATATCACCGGTGTCAGGCCGTTGTAAATCCCAGTCAGGTACGGCATACCGCGGACGACTGGCGTCTGCAGGGTGCCGTTTTGTGAACCGCTCTGGACCCACTCAACGGTGACCGAAAGCGGATCGTAATCGATCACTTTGTGCGCTCCCATGGATTCATCGGCTCCGATGGTCCAATTGGAAACGAATGAAGAATACACATACGTACCTCCAGCAGTCATTCCCGGCATGCAACCGCTCAATCCACTGGTGGAGCATTTGACGATGTAGGGCAATGCGTTGGCAATGCCCGTTCCCGCATTCAGCGTGAAGTTCTCCCACCACGCATTGGTTGGCAATGGGCTATCGGTATTCGCCCAACGCGACGTCGGAGCCAAATCGCTGGCGATCGAAGCAAATGGCGGAGTATCTGTGCCGAGGGGTTCATTTTGGAGCAGACTGACTTGAGCGATAGAAACGCTCGATAACAAGCAACTAGAGAGCACAAACAGCAGACTCATGCACGCATATCTGAACGACTTTGAAGCTTCAATGATCATAATTGGAAGGTACAAATAAACACATGTGAATGTATAACTCTGTAAATGAACAAAGTGCGCCATTTTTTTTTCTACATTCGCGCCGAATACTTTAAATCAAAAACGGATGAATTTATCTGCAAAACTGATGTTTGGTTTCATCTTGACCGCCTTTGCGTGGACTGGATGCACCACCCCTGGCTGTACCGACCCCAATGCCGAAAACTACGAGTCCAGTGCGGATTCAAACGACGGTTCATGTGAATTCATGGGCGAAGTCGTGTTTTGGTATGGAGAAGCCGTTTCGGCAGAAATGGTTTACATCTACACCAACTCGCTTTCCTTTTATGTAGATGGACAAATTGTGGGATCAACCTCTGCCAATCAATTCTGGACGGGTGCTCCAAATTGTGGAGACAACGCTTCCATCACGGTGTCAAAAAATTTGGGCGGCGCCTCAAGCTTGGCTTTCGACTACGAAGTCATTGATGACTATGGGGATACTTGGTGGTATGGCACGACAAATTTTGTAGCCAACACATGCACCACTCTGGAGTTGACCCTCTGAGTTGCACCATCCCATCTCATTGAAAAAGGCAGCTTGCGCTGCCTTTTTTTTATGGGGAAATATTCAATCAGCGAAACAGCGTCACATGTCCCTTCCATTCACGGGAGGAACCGGGCAACATAGATGAATCGAGTTGCAGCACCCATGTGTACACGTCATTGACAGCAAAGTAGTCACCATCATTTTGGGCTTCCCCAATCCAGTAGGCTTCGGGGTCTTGGCTGTGCCAGACCAATTGTCCCCAGCGATTGTATATCCACAAGTCGTATTGATCCACCAGAGAAGCATCTGAAATCTCGGGACGCCACCCATCATTGACGCCGTCGGCATACCCACCGCTTGGCGGAGTAAAGGCCGTGGGAACAAAGACTTGCAAATTCTCCAGCACTTCGATGACTTGTGTGAAATCACGGAAACACCCGTAACTATTGTACACCGTCAAGGTCACCGGATAAATTCCCGAATGGGTGTAGGTGTGGTAGGTGTCCCATTCGGACGAGAATCCGCCATCACCGAAATCCCAAACGCTCGACAGGCCATCGGTTGACTCATTCTCAAAATTCCATGCTGAGTTCAATGGATCGGGATCCGTCGAGGTCCCCGCATACGGATCGGCATAGAACGAGACCTGAGGTACAGGCCACACTTCGACCGTTTCCTCCAACTCGAATTGCTGCACACATCCATCGGTTGACACCACTTCCAATCCAACGGTGTGGCTGCCAACCTGATTCAAAATTATCGGGTCAACCGGAACTGGACCTTCATACACCAACCCTCCATTCAAACCAACAAAGAGCGTACTCGTTGCCGCCCCTGTACTCTGATCATCCACGAACAACTCCAAAGGCACGCATCCCGACATCGGATCCAACGAAAGGGCCGGCAACGGATTGGCAAACACCTCGAATGATTGGTCTTGACTCAACTGGCATCCATAAACATTGGTGGCCTGCATGGTGATGGTATGCATTCCCAATCCTCCAACATCAATGGATGGACCAAATGACGTGCCTCCCAAAATATCATCCAAATACCACATGAACTCCAACTGTCCCGGGCTTGCATTCAACACCTGAACGGTAGATGGATCACCGCATCCGCTCGATGCGTCCAATGTAAATGAAATTTCGGGCAGTGGGAAAACGGCGATCTGAATCGTTTCCGACGTCTCGCAGGACTGCACCGTGGACCCG
>JAPKCA010000033.1 GCA_028823145.1 Flavobacteriales bacterium | reverse complement strand
AGTGCAAACCCATTTAATTTTAGAGACGTCATCGTTCATTTAGAGAAGCAAGAATCACAAGAAGTATTTGGAACTCTAAAGCTGCCAAAAGCAAATGCTGAAAATGAAAAGTTTCCTTTGATCATTGCTCTTGCTGGAAGCAAAGGATGGGCGGAGCACCATATTGATTACCTACAGATGTATCGTGAAATGGGGATTGCGACATTTGAAATTAACAGCTTCAAAAGCAGAAATGTCACATCTACCGTTGGGAGTCAAAGAGCGGTTACAACGGCAATGATGATTCTTGATAGTTATAAGGCCCTTGACGTCCTTTGTAACCACCCAAACATCAATGCAGACAAAATTGCCGTTACTGGGTGGAGTTTAGGTGGGGGAGTTGCGTTATATGCAGGATGGGAACCTTTAAGAAAAGCGATAAATCCAGCGCATTCATTTGTCGCTCATTTAGCATTTTACCCTCCCTGTATTGTTGAACCCTTGAATTTAAATTTTACTTCTGCTCCAATTCGTATTCTAATTGGCGAATTAGATAATTGGACTCCTGCCGACCCGTGTGTTGAACTAGTGAGCAAATTGCAAGATTCAGGCGCTGATATAAATATTACCGTATACCGTGAGTCACATCATTCTTTTGACCGGGAATCTGACCCCATCATTGACCCTGAAGGTTATGTGCTTGCAAATTGTAGGTATAAGATGAAGAATGACGGGACCCTATTGACTAACCGATTGAATTTTCCGATACGCACTCCATTGTTTCAAAAAATCAGCCTCGCTTGTTGTGCGAAAAGGGGCCCTACTTATGGAGGGAATACGGACGCAAGAAATGCATCATTTAAATTCTCGAGAGAATTTATGAAAGAACATTTACTGGAGTAGCCGTTTCAAAAAAGGCAGTTGAACGACTCTCAATGACGATCCGGGAATTGCCGGAAGCTTGAGTCTCTGGGTACGCGGATTATTTAGGCAGGGAAGTTCCATTGCGAGTGAACGTTCCTTTGGTCTAATTCTACGACGACGGAAGTGTGGAGCAGGTCATAGTGGTGGATTGAAGTTTTGCCTGTGGCTGTGAGTAACGGTTGTCATGAATTCTCAATTTCATGAGAACTCGAGCTAACTTGCAGGCATGATTCAAGGTCCATTTCGGAATCCATTTTTTGTAGCCGTGGCGCTTATGGCGCTGGTCATTTTGGGTGTGGTTGTGGTGCCGCGTATGCAGGTCGATATCCTGCCTGCATTTCGCAAATCGGCGATGCAAATTCTGACGCTTTATCCCGGGATGCCTACGGAGGTTGTAGAGAAAGATATTACGAGTCGGATGGAGCGTTG
Organism: Flavobacteriales bacterium; assembly: GCA_028823145.1. Classification (GTDB taxonomy): domain Bacteria; phylum Bacteroidota; class Bacteroidia; order Flavobacteriales_D; family Sanyastnellaceae; genus UA16. The sequence goes on along the minus strand of JAPKCA010000033.1, from coordinate 19,992 downwards.
GACCGGACAGTCCAACGGGATTTTGAAGCAAGAGTCCAAGAGCTTGATGGGGGTGAGCATCGTGACAAATCATTACCGCGAAGACATCGATCCCGCCGAGGCCATGGCCAATACCTCGGCCTACGCGATGAGTGACATGTATTACCAGCCGCCGGGGACCTTGCCTCCGATGGTTCAACCGTTTGACCCCACCGCTTCAACTCCCCTGATGTTGCTCACGGCTTCCAGCGATGAAAAATCGGGCAAGGAGTTGTACGATGTGGCCTATTACGCCTTGCGTCAAATGCTCAGCGGTGTCAAAGGCATCATTGCCCCAGCGGCTTATGGTGGAACCAAACGCCGCATTCACATATACGTCGATCCGTTGATGCTCGAGGCTTATGGGCTTTCCCAAACACAAGTCAACGATGCCATTAAGCGAAACACCACCATGATCCCCAGTGGGATAGCTGAAATTGGCGATATCAATTACAGCATCGACGCCCAGGGAATGATCAAAGAGGTGGCCGATTTCAATGACATCGTCATCTCTGTCAAGGACGGCCGAGCCATCCAAGTCAAAGACATCGGTTTTGCAGCCGATGCCGCAGCTATCCAGACCAACATCGTTCGCGTTGATGGGAAAAATCAGGTGTATCTCCCCATTTTCAAGCGTTCGGGAAGCAACACCATTGAAGCGGTGGAGGCCGTCCAAGCGGCCTTACCGAAGTTGAAGGAACGCCTGCCCGATGACGTTCAGCTCAATGTCATCTTCGATCAAAGCTCCTACGTCCGTCGCTCCATCAACGGCTTGATGGGGGCGGGGCTTGGCGGTTTGATCCTCGTGGCGATCGTGCTGTTGGTCTTTTTGGGTCGCTTGCGATTCGCCTTGATCGCGGTGCTCTCGGTTCCGATGAGCGTGTTGGCAGCGTTGGTGGCGTTGCATGCCATGGGCCAAGGCCTGAACAGCATCACATTGGGAGGCATCGCCTTGGCGCTGGGATTGCTGGTGGACAATGCAATTGTCATGCTCGAAGACATTGAACGGCGCATGCAAGCTGGCTCCTCCTCGATGGACGCCGCGAAAGCGGCAGCAAGTGCCATGGCAGGACCGGTATTGGCTTCGACATTGGCCATTGTTGCGGTATTCGTCCCCATTTTGTTCTTCACGGGAATTGCGCGGGATTTGTTCGGACCGTTGGCCTTAACAGTGACGGCGTGCATGTTGGCATCGTATGTGTTCTCCATCGCTGTGGTTCCCCTTTTGGCGGGGATCTTGCTCAAAGGCCGGGAACAAAACGAGGCCAAATCATCGTCCTTCCTCCGGTTGGTCGAACGCTGGGAAGCACGTTATGGCAAACGTCTGGCTGTGTCAGTCAAACGCCCCGCTCGGCTCGGCGTCATCGTTGTGGGATTGACGGCATTTGCTCTGGTTGGATCCACACAAACAGGTTTTGAATTGTTCCCCAAGGAAGATGTGGGACAACTTGAGGTGCAAGTGCGGATGCCATCGGGAACGACCCTGTCAGCAACGGAGGGAGTGATTGCGGAAATGGAAGAGCTCGCGCGTCAGACCATGGGCGATGACCTCCAACAAATCATTTCCAACATCGGCGTCTTTTACGATTTGCCGGCGGCGTATACCCCAAATAGTGGAACCCAAGACGCGTTCATTGGTATTCAATTAAAAGAAAATGCTTCGCAAGCCACGGACGATGTGGCCCGCCGATTGCGAACCCAATTTTTGGAACAATTCCCGGGTGTAGAATTGAGTTTTTATTCGGGTGGATTGATGACGGCGGCCCTCAACGAAGGCAAGCCGGCTCCGATCGATGTGAGGATCAAAGGCAACAAGCTGGAAATTTTACAGGATATCGCCCGGCAAGTTCGTGACACCTTACGCTATGTGGAGGGCATCCGAGACGCCCGTGTTTTGCAGCGATTGGATCAACCCACCAAGGAGGTGGATATTGATCGGGAGCGCGCGGCGAGAATGGGTGTGGATCCTGTCGACGCCATTCAAAACATGGTGGCGGCATTCAGTTCCACGGCCACGTTCGACAAATCGTTCTGGATCGATGAGGGCAATGGAAACCACTACTACGTCGGTGTCACATACCCGGAATATGCCATCGATGCAGAGGACGTGTTGGGGCACGTTTTGGTCACGGGTGCGGATGGTGGTCGTCCTGTTCCATTCCGGACGTTTTCAGAAGTGCGCAACCGAAGTACAGCAGTCGAGATCAATCACCATGATTTGTCAAGGGTGTTCAATGTTTATGCCAACGTGGATGGGAGGGATATCGGACGCACATCCTTGGAAATTGAAGATCGTTTAAAAGACATCCGAGAAAACTTGCCTCGGGGTTATTCCATGGACTTTGACGGAGAAGTAGCGGTCATGCGGAGTTCTTTTTCCAACCTTGGTTTGGGGCTCGCCCTCGCACTCCTTTTTGCGTATTTGATTGTTGTCCCGCTTTTCCGATCCTTCAAGCAACCGATCGGCATGTTGATTGCATTTCCGCCAGCGCTCTCGGGCGTGATTGCTCTGCTTTGGATTACCGGTGTGCCATTGAGCATCCAGGCGCTGATGGGCGCCATCATGGTAGTTGGAATTACTGTTTCGTATGGCAATTTGATGGTGGATCGCATCAATGCCCTGAGGCGAGATGGCATCCCCATTGACGAGGCCATCGCTGCAGGTTCGCGCCAACGACTTCGTCCGATTTTGATGACGGCCATCACCACTGTTTTGGGATTGCTTCCAACCGCCATGGGATGGGGTGGATCGCAAATCAATCAACCCCTCGCTTTGGCTGTGATTGGTGGAACCATCATGGCGGCTTGGCTTACGTTGTACATCGTTCCTGCCGGGTACCGGCTCTTTACTTCTTCAGAATCATGATGGCACTTTCTACCTATACAGCCCGTTGGAGTTGGCTCGCATTGCTTTTTGTTTGGGGCTGCGGCCAAAATGCGGAGAAGCCTGGGGTGACTGAACGAGAAGTTCAACAGCGCGTGACCGTTGAAACCGTTCAGCCCGTTTTGGCCAATTTCACCAAGAAAATGACCGTGGTCGGCATGGTCGAGCCGATGCAACAGGTGGATTTATTGCCGTTGGAGTCAGGTTTTGTTTCGGAAGTTTTGGTCGACGAAGGGGATGAGGTAAGCAAAGGAGAGGTATTGCTTCGATTGGAAAACCCCATGCTATCACGTGAACTCACGGCCTTGCAGGTGGAGTTTGACGTGGCAGCGGAGGATTTGGAACGGCTGAAGCAAGCACGAGCAGGTGCGCCGGGATTGATTTCGGCCTCGGATCTTGCAAACGCCGAGGCTGCGCATGCGCGCGCCGCTGCAAATTTGGCGGCAACAGAGGATCGTCTTGGCTTCTTGGAAATCAAAGCGCCTTTTGACGGGATCATCGCGTCACGGCATGCACACCCTGGAGCGGTCGTGGAAAATGGATTGACGTCACCCGGCCAAACACCGTTGCTTTCGTTGGTTCAGTGCAAATCTGTTCGCATTCGTTTGCCATTTCCAGAACGGGACTTGCCTTTCATCCAGAAAGGAGATTCGGTGGAACTTCACTTCCCAGACCTTGATGTAACTGAGGTTGCAAAGATTACCCGGATTGCTGCACAAGTTGACGCGTCTGGGCACACGGTCGATGCCATTGTGGATTGGAGGCAAAATCGATGCTTGTACAAACCAGGTATTTACGTGGAGGGGACCGTTCATGGCCGAGCACTAAAAGACATGCTTTCCATTCCTACCGGAGTGAGGTTTGAGCGGGATGGATTGCCCATGGCGTGGATTGTGGTACAAGGAAGGGTTGAAGAAATTCCGTTAAAAGTGTTGGCTGAGGATAAGAGTCGTTTGGCCTTGGGTGGGGTGAATGCCCAAACCCACTTTATCTCTGCCGGTCGCGGTTTGGTGAGTGTTGGGGATGCAGTGTCAACAAAAGCGGCCCAATGAAAAAAATCATCGGTCTGACTTTCTTGGTATGCGCGGCCACGGGATTTGCGCAAGATGCAAAGCCACTGACGCCTCAGAGGTTGATTCAATTGGCCATGAACGCCCCTGCGGTGGAACGAGCGGCTCAAGCTAGGTTGCAAGACGCTCAGGGCGCATTGGAATCTGCTCGACGGTGGTGGGTGCCAAGCACGGCATTGGGGGTGCAGTCGTTTCAACGCACAGGGAGTTTGATGAATGCCGAGGGCGTTATTAAGACTGACGTCTCTGCGACCAACAGCCAGTGGGCTTGGGAGTGGCGAATTGGAGGTGATCTAGCTGCTCCATGGGCAGCTGTGGAGGCTGCAAAATGGAATGTTGAAGCCACACGTTTCGAAATAGAAGCTGAACGAGATGTCTTCGTTTTGCAGTGCATGGCCGCATACCTCGCGGCAATCGGCGCTGAGCAGGATCGAGTGCTTCACCTGGAATCAGCGGCCACCTGGAAGCAGTACGAAACGGAATTGAATTTGTTGGTCGAATTGGGATTGCGTCCTGCTTCGGATGCGCTAACCGCCGCTTCAGAGCGCCATCAATTGGAGAGTATCGCAGAGCAATTGGAAGCGTCGCGACAAGAGCTTATGATGAGGTTACAAGGGGTGTTAGACCTTCCCTCAGATCAGGCTTTGCAACTGGAATGGCCAGAATGGGAAGAGTCTGTGAATCGTGATTCCCCGTCGGTATTGCCTGAAAAACAAGTCCTTGATTCCCGCTACGAAGGAGCCGCCGCGGTACAGCGTGGTTTGTCCCGTGAAATTTGGGTTCCGGAAATTCGGTTCAGTCCCACTTTAAGTGGTTTTGGTGCAGACTTTTCTACGTTGGCGCCTACCTCTCAGTGGGTGGGTTCCGTGATGTGGACCGTCCCGTTGGCTCAATTGTTTAAAGGAGGAGTACGGCGCGAGGCTGCGGCTCAATTGGAGATGCAAGCTGCAAAACAGCAAGCTTGGGAAATGCAGCACCAGGCACGATTGGACGGTTTGAGTCAGCGGATTGTTTCGCTTTCAGCTGCCTTGGTGAAGCAACAAAAAGCCGCATCCCTGGCGGAGGAAGCGGCTTCTCAATCGTGGGCTCGAGAAAATCAGGGGATTTTAACTCCCATGGAGCGTGTTCAGATGGAACGGCAGCGTCTGCAAACCCAATCTGAAACACTGGCCATCGAACAGTCGCTCATCCTGCTTTCATTTGAAAAAGCACTGGAATTGGGAGCGACTTGGCGAACGCTTTAAGCAATCAGTCTTCGACGATTTCGACAGAGAATGTATCGCCCTGAGCAACTTTGGTGACCAAGTCCAACCCGTCAGTCACCTTTCCGAAACACGTGTGATTGCGGTCTAGGTGGGACGTCATCTCCCTGCTGTGAACAACGAAGAATTGTGATCCGCCTGTGTTGCGGCCAGCATGCGCCATGGATAACACCCCTTTGTCGTGGTGCTGGTTTTCGCCGTCCAATTCGCAATCTATTTGGTAGCCGGGTCCGCCGGTTCCACTTCCCTGTGGGCAGCCTCCCTGAGCAACAAACCCTGGGATGACACGGTGGAACTTAAGGCCATTGTAAAAGCCTTCTTTGGCCAGTTTCACAAAGTTTGCGACAGTTTTCGGTGCGTCTTCTGCAAAGAATTCGACGGTCATAACTCCTTGGTCTGTGGTGATTTTTGCGTGCATGAGTCTGGATCTTGGATTGGATATTGCATGAAGAAAAAAGCCCCCAATTCGGAGGCTTTTTATTGAGCGAGAAACGAGATTCGAACTCGCGACCCCAACCTTGGCAAGGTTGTGCTCTACCACTGAGCTATTCTCGCATAACTTGAATTGCATTCGATTCAAGGATGGCAAAATTACGGAAGTCTGTCGCAGTAGCAAAGCATCGGGCGAAATAAAAGTTCATGTGGGTTGCCGTTGACTTACCGAAATTTGCGTTATGAATTATTTGGCCCACTTGGTCCTCGGCGGATGCGATCCTGATTTGATGTTGGGAAATTTTATAGGAGATGCCGTCAAGGGGAGTCCGCATCGGACGTTACCTAAGGGCGTTGCGGACGGCGTGATGTTGCACCGTTGGATAGATACTACGGCGGACGAACATGAGCTTTCGCGCATTTCACGTGCTGAATTGAGGCCGGTGTTGGGCCGGTTGTCCGGTGTCGGCTTGGATTTGCTCCACGATTATTTTTTAGCGCGCCATTTTGATTCGTTTATGCCGGATTGGCCTGGTGGTTTGGAGGGGTTTGCGCGGCACGTTGAATCCCAACTCAGTGCAAGAAGCGCGGAAATGCCCGAGCGGAGCTGTCGTTTTTTGGAAGCAATGAAGCGCAATGATTGGTTGGTGGGCTACGGAGACCGCGACCGCATGTTGGATGTGTGCCGTTCGATGGACGATCGAATATCGTGGGACTCTCATTTGGGATTGTTATTTGATGCAGTGGATGCAGTGGATGAGGTTGTTTTAGAAAGCCGTTTCCTCTTCTTGATGCACGACTTGATGGCGGGTCGTTCAAAGGCATGGACGGCGTGGTAAATGCTTGATGTAATTCGCGATTGAAGTCCGTACCTTCGAGCCATGGTTGAAATGACGTATAACAGCTCCCGTGATGACCTTGCGATCCCAGAATATGGTCGAACTATTCATCAGATGGTGAGTCATTTGAAGTCCATGACGGAAAAGGAGGAGCGCAACAAATGCGCTTCAGCCATTGTCAGCATCATGGGATCTGTCGTGCCCCAGGAAGGCACGAAAGAGGAAAACGAAAAAAAGTTGTGGGGCCAATTGTACCTCATGGCCAATTATGAATTAGAGGTCGATTGTCCAATTGATAAGCCGACGAGGGAGTCCCGTGATGAGGCGCCAGAGCGTTTGACCTATCCAGGTGCCATGTCCCGATTGGGCCACTATGGTTCGTTGACCCGTGAGCTGATTGAAAAAGCCAAGGGTTATGAGGCGGGAGAAGAAAGAGAAGCGTTGATTTTGAGCATTGCAAACCTAATGAAGCGACACTTTCTCACGTGGAATATCGGTACTGTTGAGAATGCGCTCATCCGTGAGCAACTGAAGGAAATGAGCGATGGACAACTGATTTTGGCCGAAGAGGTTGAAATGGTCAGTTCTGCGGAAATATTGAAAAGCAAGCGCAAGACGAGTGACGCCTTGGATCGCTGGAGGGGCAAGAAGAAGAAGCGTTAGAGGTCAGTTCGTTCAAAACCGCCTGTCGAAAAGTTTTTGAACTGTCATACGGTAGAGCGACTGCATGCCGTTATTTCGGTGAGCCGTGGTATGCATTTCAAGCAATGGACTTGAATTGCGTGCCTGACTTGTTCTTCGAGACGGAGAGCATCGGCGCCATTTGAAATCAGCCACATGTCCAGTTTTATCATTCAGGGAGGGAAACAGTTGTCGGGAGAAGTTGTCCCGCAAGGAGCGAAAAACGAAGCGCTACAAATTCTTTGTGCGGTTTTGTTGACTCCAAAGCCGGTAACCATTTCCAATCTTCCGGACATCGTCGATGTCAATAAACTCATCGACTTGTTGGCGAGCATGGGGGTGAAAACCCAACGAAAAGGTCCTGGAGTGTGCCGCTTTCAGGCCGATGATGTCAACCTGGATTATTTCAAATCGGAAGAATTTAGCCAAAAAGGCGGGGCATTGCGCGGTTCGACGATGGTTCTTGGTCCGTTATTGGCACGATTTGGAAAAGGTGCGATACCGAAGCCAGGAGGTGATAAAATCGGACGCCGCCGCATGGACACGCATTTCATCGGATTTGAAGCTTTGGGAGCGACGTTCACCTATCACTCAAAGTCGGGGTTTTTTGAAGCTTCCTCAGGAGACGGGCTGCGCGGAACGGATATGCTTTTGGATGAAGCATCCGTGACAGGAACAGCTAACATTGTCATGGCGGCATGCATGGCCCAGGGGACAACAACCATTTACAACGCCGCGTGCGAACCATACTTGCAGCAATTGTGTAAGATGATCAACCGTATGGGCGGTAAAATCAGTGGTATTGGCTCCAATCTTTTGGTCATCGAAGGGGTGGATGACTTGGGAGGAACGGAACACCGTTGCCTGCCTGATATGATTGAAATCGGCAGTTTCATTGGGTTGGCGGCGATGACCCAAAGCTCCATCACGATCAAAGACGTAGCGTACGATGAGTTGGGAATGATTCCCCGTGTCTTTAAGCGTATGGGGATTCAATTGGAGCGACGAGGAGATGATTTGTTTGTGCCTGCTCAAGAATCCTATGAGATCGACACCTTTATCGATGGATCCATTTTGACTGTGGCAGACGCCCCTTGGCCAGGATTTACGCCAGATTTGCTGTCCATTATTTTGGTAACGGCGACCCAGGCAAGGGGAAGTGTTTTGATCCATCAAAAAATGTTCGAGAGTCGCTTGTTTTTCACGGACAAGCTCATTGACATGGGGGCCCAGATTATCTTGTGTGATCCGCATAGGGCAACGGTCATTGGCATGGACCGGAAGAGTCCACTGCGTGGCGTGACCATGACTTCTCCTGATATTCGAGCAGGGGTCTCATTGCTGATAGCAGCGCTTTCGGCAGAAGGCGAATCCGTCATTCACAACATCGGTCAAATTGATCGGGGCTATCAGGATATCGAAGGCAGGCTGAAAGCAATGGGCGCAAGCATTGAAAGGGTGGCATGAAGTTGTAAATTGCGGGTATGATGAATTTGAAAGCTGCATTATTGCTAGCCGCAGTTGGCACGGTCTCTTGGGTGTCTCTTCCAACCCAGCAAATAGAATCACCATTTGATGTGGCTCCAGTTGAAACCGTTGAGCGTGTCATACCCACGGAGCGTGTTGGTACGAGAATCGGAGATACTGCACCAGAAATTGCTTTGAAAACCCCCAAGGGAAAGACCATCACCTTGAGTTCCTTGCGGGGTAATATGGTGTTGATTGACTTTTGGGCATCTTGGTGTGGGCCTTGCCGTCGTGAAAACCCCAATGTGGTCAGGGCATACAACAAGTATAAGAAGGCTAAATTCAAATCAGCTGATGGGTTTGAAGTGTACAGTGTTTCGTTGGATAGCGATGTTTCGCGTTGGGAAGCCGCCATCAAGAAAGATGGCTTGGTTTGGAAAGAACACGTGTCAGACTTGAAGCGGTGGAACAGTGAAGCTGCAGCAGTTTATGGGGTGAGTTCAATTCCCATGAGTTTCCTGGTGGATCAGGATGGGGTAATCATCGCAAAGAATTTACGGGGCATGGAATTGCATAGGCAAATCGATCGTCACGTGGCTAAACTTTGAAGGGACTGACAGGATGTCTGCAAGCGGGGTTTGGCATTGGTTTTGACCTAGCCAAAGCAAATCAAGAAAGATGCAATTAGAAGTGAACAACTCACCCGTTGATGAAGAAGCTGCAGCGGCTGCGGAATCGGTTGAATATGAGGCGAATGAAGAGGGTGCTGAAGAGATTTCGTCCGATGCAAAGGAGGAGACTTTGTCAGCCGAAGATTCTGAAGATGCAGGGCAAGGGCGAGAGGAGCAGACGGATTGGCAGGATCGCTACTTGCGTCTCTATGCCGAATTTGACAATTACCGGAAACGCACCATGCGTGAACGCGTAGAACTCATTCGCAATGCTTCTCGGGATGTGGTGGAGAAGTTGATCCCGATTTTAGACGATTACTCTCGTGCAGAGAATGCGGTTCAGGATGTTACAGATGTGATTATCCTGAAAGAAGGGCAGGCCTTGATCCACACCAAGTTCAAACAATTGTTGGAGGGTCAAGGGCTCAAAGCGATGGCCGTTGAGCCGGGCGATAGGTTTGATGTCGATTTTCATGAAGCGATTACGCGCATTCCCGCTCCGAAAATGTCAGGGAAAGTAGTGGAAGTAGTCGAGGTTGGCTATTTGATGAACGATGTGGTCATACGATACGCCAAGGTGGTAGTTGGGGAATAAAGCTCATAGAACGAATTCATGGCAAAGCGCGATTATTACGAAGTTCTGGGAGTTGACCGCAAGGCGTCTGCATCAGATATCAAGAAGGCTTATCGGAAGTTGGCGTTGAAATATCATCCGGACAAAAACCCGGAGGATACGCAAGCCGAGGAACGCTTCAAAGAGGCAGCTGAAGCATACCAGATTCTGCAAGAAGATCAAAAGCGGGCACAATACGATCGCTTTGGCCATGAAGGCATGAAAGGCGGTCCGGCTGGAGGAGGATTTGGCGGGATGAACATGGACGACATCTTCTCCCAGTTTGGGGATATTTTCGGTGGGGGATTTGGAGGCGGAGGCGGTGGAGGCGGTCGCCGTCGTCGCATGAAGGGTTCCAACCTACGCATTAAGGTGAAGATGACCTTGGAGGAAATCGCTGAAGGTGTGGAGAAGAAAGTGAAGGTTTTCAAGCAGGTACAGGCCGAAGGATCCGAATACAGCGACTGCCAGACGTGCGGTGGAACGGGCCAAGTTCGACGGGTGCAGAACACCATATTGGGTCAAATGCAAACGGCTTCGACTTGTCCGCAATGCCAAGGCAGTGGTCAGTCTGTGAAGAAACGTCCTTCGGGGTCTGATGAATGGGGGATGGTGCGTAAGGAGGCAGTGGTGACCCTTGATATTCCAGCAGGTGTGGAAGACGGGATGCAATTGAATGTTCGAGGGGAGGGCAATGAGGCCCCCATGGATGGAGTAGCGGGAGACTTGTTGGTGGTCATCGAGGCCATTCCGCATGAACAGTTGCAGCGCAATGGAAAAAACATCCATTTCGATTTGTACATCCCTTTCACCGAGGCGGCGTTGGGATCCAGTGCGGAAGTGCCCATCGTAGGGGGCAAGGCCAAAATCAAAATCGAACCAGGAACCCAAAGCGGACGAATTGTTCGGCTGCGAGGAAAAGGACTGCCTTCGGTGGATAGCTATGGCAACGGAGACATGTTGATCAACATCAATGTTTGGACTCCCAAGCAATTGACCAAAGAAGAAAAGGCGTTGCTAGAGCAACTTCGTGGTGCAGCCAATTTTGAACCAGATGTCGATCACCAGGAGAAGGGCTTTTTCGAAAAGGTGCGCGATATGTTTACCTGATGATGCATCTTCGTGGATAACATGCAATCATCTTTCGCACTAAATATTCAAGGGGTGGTCAAGTCTTTTCGAGACCACCAGGCGTTGAAAGACGTGGATATGAAGGTGCGAGAAGGCACCGTGTTTGGATTGTTGGGGCCGAATGGTGCGGGCAAGACGACATTGATTCGCATGTTGACCGGCATCACCGCTCCGGATAAGGGGCAAATCGAATTTTATGGATCACGTTTGAAACGTGAGCACATTGCTCAGATTGGTTATCTGCCTGAAGAGCGAGGATTGTACAAAGGCATGCGCGTGGGTGAGCAAGCCCTTTATTTTGCGCGCTTGCGGGGTTTGGGAAAGGCCGATGCCGAAGCTCGCCTTCGCATGTGGTTTGAAAAGTTGGAAGTGGAGGGTTGGTGGAATCGAGAAGTGGCCGACCTGAGCAAGGGCATGGCTCAAAAAGTGCAGTTCATCATTTCTGTTATGCACGAGCCTCGGTTACTGATTCTCGATGAGCCTTTTAGTGGGTTTGACCCCATCAATGCCCAACGGGTTCGCGAAGCCGTTTTGGAGCTTAACCGCGAAAAAAACATGACGGTGTTGTTGTCAACCCATGATATGGGGAGTGTGGAAGAGTTGTGTGGGGAAGTCGCCTTATTGAACCGTGGGGAAGTGGTATTGAGTGGAGATGTGCAGGAGATGAGGAATCAAGCACGAGATGGACGAATCGTTGTAGGATTTCGCGGGACGGTGATGGCCTTTACCGTGGCCATCGGTGCTAGTGCCGAATTGCTCGAAGTGCGGTCATCGGATTCAGTAGGTCACACGCATGAAGTACTGCTTCGACTGCCGACTGATACGGATGTGGCCAAATGGCTCCATTGGATTTCGGGTCATGTAGAGATCCTTTCTTGTTCTCCATGGCAACCCACCATGCGTGATATATTTATTGAAACCGTTGAGAATCGGGAAAAAGAAACCGCATGAGCAGTTTGCGCCATATCATTTTCCGAGAATGGAACACACGTGTGCGCCGCAAGGCATTCATTTATGGCACTCTGGCGATTCCTTTGTTGCTCATGGCCGTCATGGGAGTTACGGCATGGCTGGAGCAATCTCAGACGCAATCATCCAAGGTTTTAGTTGTCGATGTGGCCGGAATGGTGAGCCGCTGGGATAATCAATTGGAAGCATGGATTCCTATTTGTCCTGAATGCTTTCCCGAGCGGACTTCAGTATCGTATCGATTTGCGCTTGAATCCATGTCAGATGAAGCCTTTTTAGCATCGGATATTGACATCATGGTGGTCTTTGACGATGCCATCCTTCAACATCACAAGGCTCAGTATTTTTTTGACAAGGTACCACCAATTGAATTGGAGTCAATCGTCGAAAATGACTTGTCTTCTGCCATTGAGCGGTTCAAAGTGCAAGAAATGATGGCCTTGGATTACGAGGCGTACAAGCGGTTAAAAACCGATGTTTCTTTAACCGGCCGCGACATTATCACACGCGATGGACATGCTTTGGGCAGAAGTATCGTCGGCTTTTTCTTTAGTCTGTTCTTGTTCATGCAAATTCTCATCTATGGCATGCATGTCATGCGTGGCGTGATCGAAGAGAAGGCCAATAGGATTGTGGAAGTGGTCATCAGCATCGTTCAACCATCCCAACTCATGGCAGGAAAGGTTATTGGGATTGGACTCGTGGGGTTGACCCAATTTGCTTTATTGACCATTCTGACGATTGTGTTAGTGCAAGGCGGAGCAGCTTTGATGGAGTCCATGGGCTGGCTAACCCCTTCAGCGGATGCATCCATTTCGTTGGATTTTAAATCTTGGATGGCCGGTCAATCTGCATGGAGTTTTCTTCTGGATGTGAATTGGGGGTTGATGCTGTTTTGCACAGCCCTTTTTTATGCTGGAGGCTTTGCATTGTACGCCGCGAGTTTTGCGGCCATTGGTGCTGCAGTGGATCAAGAATCGGACGCGCAGTATTTCTTGCTTCCCGTAATGATCCCCTTGTTGGCCTCTTACATTTTGGCCATTTTGGCCATCGAGAATCCAGAAGGAACATTGGCTGTGGTAGGGTCGTTTGTTCCGTTTACGGCCCCGGTTATGATGTTGATAAGGATTCCGTTAGGGGTGCCTTGGTGGGAAGTGGCCTTGTCGTTGGGTGGGGTATTCTTCACAGCTTGGTTGATGCTTCGAATTGCGGGACGGGTTTATCGGGTGGGAATCTTGATGCATGGAAAACGGCCCAATTGGAGGGAGTTGTACCGGTGGATGACCTACCATTCTTGATGAAGTTTTTCTTTTCCTGACTTTTCGTTCACCTTTGAAACCATGGATCACGATGTTCCCTTGACTTTCAATCCTCGTCGCCTAGCAGTGATTGATTGTGGAACGAATACATTTTCCATGCTCATCGCAGACGTCAAGGAAGGCAGCTGGGAAACGGTTTTCACCATGCGTCATCCGGTTTACATTGGTCAGGGTGGATTCAAACAAGGCACTCTTGTTCCAGATCGATTTGCCAAAGGGGTCGATGCCTTGCGAGTGATGCAAGAAGCAACATGGAATTACGGAGCGGAAGAAGTGCTCGTTGTGGCAACAAGTGCTGTTCGGGATGCGTCTAACGGCGATATTTTCTGCCAAAAAGTAAAAGAAATAACCGGTTGGGATGTTCATGTCATTTCGGGCCAGCGAGAGGCAGAGTTGGTCCATGCTGGGGTTGATTTGACATTGGAAGCTGTACCCGGGGTGCATTTGATCATGGATATCGGCGGTGGTAGCGTTGAATTTGTCATGACCACCTCGTCTGGGTTGGAAGATTCGAAAATCATTTGGTCCAAAAGCATCGATGCAGGTGTCGCGCGATTGGAGGATTTCGGCAAACCTGAAGACCCCATTGGACAAGAAGGCGTTGGAAGGTTTGGGCCATTTTTGGAATACACGTTGGCTCCGTTAAAGGAGGCGATCGCTTTGCATCAACCGAGCCAATTGATTGGTTCGAGTGGCGCCTTTGATACATTTTACGATTTGGTTACATCGGAAAAAGGTGTCATATCTGAGGCACATGAGGAAAGAGACCACCCAAAAATGGTCGAAATAGAACGACTCGGATTGAACGCGGTCCATGACGATCTCATCCAACGGAATCAGGAAAGTCGGTTGGCGATGCCTGGAATGGCGCCTGCTCGAGCGCGTATGATGCCATTGTCGAGCATGTTGCTTCAGTCGGTTTTAGAAATGTTGCCTGCCGACCTGAAGGTATTTCGTTCATCGTATGCATTGCGCGAAGGAATCTTGCGAGAAGTTCAAGCACATGGACAATGGAAGGGCAAATGATTTTGGCAGCATCTTTGCTAAGTCCTGTTCAAATGAGCTTTTGAAAAATAAACTGCAGGTATGGCCAAAATTTTAATCATAGATGACGAGGCGCCTATTCGTGCTGGACTGAGAGAAATCTTGGAATACGAGGGCTACCATGTCCAAGAAGCGGAAGATGGAGTTGAGGGGGTGCGCTTGGCGACAAAGTTTGCTTTCGACGTGATTTTCTGCGACATCAAAATGCCCAACTTAGACGGGTTGGGTGTGCTAGAAGCGCTTGGGGAAAAACAAGTGAAATCGTGGGTGGTCATGATCAGTGGCCACGGTACGGTAGAAACCGCGGTGGAAGCGTTGAAAATCGGCGCATGCGACTTTATTGAAAAACCCTTTGACTTGAACCGGATTTTGTTGTCGGTTCGGCATGCCATGGAAAAAGGGCAGTTGCTCAAGGAAACGGAACGGCTGCAGCGCAAGATTCAGACGGAACGTTCTACGGCTATTGTCGGGGAATCAGAAGCCATACGAGGCATTGTCGAAATGATTTGCACTGTGGCTCCTTCCGATGCACGGGTGCTGATTACGGGAGGAAACGGAACAGGGAAAGAATTGGTCGCGCGCCAGATGCATGAACTGAGTACCCGGCATGACGCCCCTTTTGTGGAGGTGAATTGCGCGGCGATTCCATCGGAACTCATAGAAAGTGAGTTATTTGGTCATGAAAAAGGAGCCTTTACGAGTGCAATCAAGCAGCGGAAAGGGAAATTCGAACAAGCCCAGGGAGGGACGTTGTTTTTGGATGAAATCGGGGACATGAGCTTGAAGGCTCAGGCCAAAGTTTTGCGTGCCCTTCAAGAAAACAGAATTATCCGGGTGGGAGGCGAAAAGGAAATTTTGGTGGATGTCCGGATCGTGGCTGCGACGAATAAAGATTTGCGCGCAGAGATGGATCAAGGAAATTTTCGAGAAGACTTATATCATCGATTGGCGGTCATCCCATTGCATGTGCCTTCGCTCAATGAAAGGAGGTCGGACATCCCCCTTCTCGTGGAACATTTTTTAGCGCGCATCTGCGAGCAGCACGGGAAAGTTATGTCAGAAGTAAAGCCTGAGGCCATGCGACTATTGGAGCATGCCAATTGGACAGGAAACATCCGCGAGCTCAGGAATGTCGTGGAACGCTTGGTGATATTGGCTCCCAAAGGAGGTGTGATCACCGAAGAGTTGGTTTCGCGATTTGGGAATCTTTCGGATTGATTCACAATTGAATCATTGTAAATAGTTGATTTGCATCTCAATACATTTGAACAAAGAGGCAACCTTTGAATAATGCGTACGTCATTGATTTGAACGCAATTAAGTCAATATGGATAATTTCACTTTTTTAGGCCAAGAGCTGAACGGAGGATACGTACTGATGTTTTTATTTCTCTCGTTGGTTTCATTTGGAGCGAATTGGAGGCTTTTCCTTAAATGTAGTCAGCCAGGTTGGGCGGTTTTTGTCCCCGGATACAATGTGGTTATCGCTATGCGAATCATCGGCCGTCCTGACAAACACGCGCTTTTATTCCTGATTCCAGGTTACAATGTTTATTTTGTTTTGCGCACCATGATTGAGTTGGCGCAGTCATTTGGCAAGCGTACCAATTTGGACTATTCCTTGGTGATGATCTTCAATGTTTTCTATATGCTCAATTTGGGTTTGGCGTACCAAGAAGAATACCAAGGGCCTTCTTATGTGCCCCTGCCGAGCAATAAAGACTCCCTTTCAAAAGGACTTTCTCCCGCTTGAATGGTGGGATGAAAAAAAAAGCGCCCAGTGGCGCTTTTTTTTTGGCTAAGCCCCAACGCTCAATCCAATAGCGTACGCGCTTGTGCCAAAGCGGCTTCAAGTCCGGAAGGGTTTTTTCCACCGGCGGTAGCAAAGAATGCTTGACCACCGCCTCCACCTTGAATATGTTTGGCAAGTTCGCGAACCATTTGGCTTGCATTCAGTTGTTTTTCGGTTACCAAATCATCACTGATGGCAACCGATAATGTAGGTTTTCCTCCGGCCAATGATCCGAACACACCGAGAAATGGAGCGTGCTCCGCTTTCATCTGAAATGCGATGTCTTTGATGGCACTTGCTTCGAGGGGGATTTCACCCACAAACAGGTTGACCCCCGATTGAGAGGTCAAGCCTTGGATGATTTGCGTCTTGAATTGTTGCGCTTCCGCATGGCGATGTCCATCCAACTCTTTTAGCAGGGTGGCTTGCTTCGACAATAAGTCTTCAATGGCTTTTGCGAGATCCGGAGGTGATTTCAATGCGTCTTTGACAGACTGGAGCGTTTGCTGTTCACTTCGCGCGATGTTCACCGCCATCATGCCTGTGGATGCTTCTATGCGTCGTATTCCGGAAGCAACTGCGGTTTCTTGGGTGATGCGAAATAAGCCGAGATGCCCGGTGGAAGGAGCGTGCGTTCCTCCACACAATTCACGCGACTCGCCAAACTCGATCATGCGAACGCGTTCTCCATACTTTTCGCCAAACAGCATCATAGCGCCACGTTTTTTCGCCTCATCCAGGGGCAAATCACGGTGTTCACCCAATGCCATATTGGATTGAATTCGCTGGTTTACAAGAGCTTCAATCTGATGGAGCTCTTCCTCGTTGACTTTCGAGAAGTGCGAAAAATCAAAACGAAGGGCGTCGGCTTTGACCAATGAACCTTTCTGTTCGACGTGGGTTCCGAGTACTTCCCGCAAGGCCTCGTGCACGAGGTGCGTAGCCGTATGGTTGCGCTCCGTATCGGCTCTTCGGCGAGAGTTGACTTGCGCCATGAATGTTCCGTTGGGAGGCACTGGAAGGTCCTTGCAAAAATGGACGATCAGGTTGTTCTCTTTTTTGGTGTCAAAAATCTGAATGGCTGCTGATCCGTCTTCGGGTGTCAGAGTCCCGGCATCACCTATTTGCCCACCACCTTCAGGGTAGAAAGGGGTTTGGTCCAAAACCAATTGGTAGAATTTCTTATTCTTAGAGGTCACTTCACGGTACCTCATAATTCTAGTGGAAGCCTCGAGCTGGTCGTAACCAACAAAGGCGCCAGCATCTCCAGTATGAACTTCAATCCAGTCTGCTGCACTCACCTTGCCCGCAGCGCGACTTCGTTCTTTGGCGGATTGCATTTCTGCATCAAAGCCTTTTTCATCGATGTTGAACCCAGCTTCTCCTGCAATTAATGCCGTCAAATCCACGGGGAATCCAAATGTGTCGTACAATTCAAAAACCACCGCCCCCGGAAGGGTTTTGGTGCCTTTGAATTCGGTCAAACGGCCTTCAAGCCGTTCAATTCCTTTTGAAAGTGTTCGCAAGAACGCTTCTTCTTCTTCTTTGATGACTCTTTGAATCAGCGCTTTTTGGGAAAGGAGTTCGGGAAACGCACTCCCCATCTGTTCGGCCAATGTTGCAACCAGTTCATGCATGAACGGCTCATTTAGATCCAAAAAGGAATAACCATATCGGATGGCGCGGCGAAGAATTCTTCGGATAACATACCCCGCACCCGTGTTGGATGGCAATTGACCATCAGCAATGCTAAAGGCCACGGCACGAATGTGGTCCGAAATGACACGAAAAGCAATGTCGGCCTTCGCATCGGTTCGACCGTAAGTGCGATTGGAAACTTTTGCGATGTGGCTTAGCAAAGGAGCGAAGACATCTGTGTCATAGTTCGATTGTTTTTTCTGCAAGGCCATGGCCAGTCGCTCAAACCCCATGCCTGTGTCGACGTGTTTATTCGGCAAAAGCTTCAACGAACCATCGGCCAAGCGGTTGAATTGCATGAACACCAGATTCCATATTTCAACCACTAGTGGATGATCCGTGTTGACCAATTCCCGGCCGGGCTTTTTCGCACGCTCTTGAGGATTGCGCAGATCAATGTGTATTTCAGAACACGGACCACACGGACCGGTTTCTCCCATTTCCCAAAAGTTGTCCTTCTTGTTGGCCAACAAAATCTGCTCCGATGGGACATGTTTCGCCCACATGTCCGCAGCTTCATCATCGGGATCCAGTCCATCTCCTGCGTCGCCTTCAAATACCGTGACATAAAGATCCGCGGGATCTAATTGGTACACTTCCGTCAATAACTCCCAAGCCCAATCGATGGCTTCCTTTTTGAAATAGTCTCCAAAGGACCAATTTCCGAGCATTTCGAACATGGTGTGGTGGTAGGTGTCGACGCCAACCTCCTCCAAGTCGTTGTGTTTGCCACTCACACGTAAGCACTTTTGACTATCAGCAACCCGGGGATGGACCACGGGACTGTTGCCCAAAAAGAGATCCTTGAAAGGATTCATGCCAGCATTGTTGAACATCAACGTGGGGTCATCCTTGATGACCATAGGCGCCGAAGGCACGACTTTGTGGCCTTTGGATGCGAAGAAATCGAGAAATTGTTGTCGAATCAGTTGGGATTCCATGTGATTTAAAGTCTAGCTGTGCGTTGAATGGGCCAAGTTTTCCCGGTAAAAATCTGTAAAACGGTTCAGGGTTGTTGTCAAGTGGTGAATTTACGTTGCACCTTTGGGGAAATGACGAAGCGTTTTCATAAGATTCGATTCAATGAACGTACCCTCCGGATGGAGGAAGTTCCTTTTGCCCTGCGGGATTACCTGCTTTATGGATTCAAGAGGCTCATGTTTTTTTCTTGCATAGCGGTAAGTAGCATCTATGTTTTTGATCAATTTTTTGAAAGTCCATCCGATAAAGCTGGCCAAAGAGAATTGGTTTTTCTTGAAGGAGAATTGACACGATTGCAAGAACAGTTGGTCAATATGGATGTCATCCTTGAGGATATATCCAATCGTGATGATGCCATATACCGGGCTATTTTTGGTACAGAGACCTATCCTGGGTATTTGAGAAATCCTGGAATAGGGGGTGCCGACCGAGCCCGTCGACTCCGGGGGTATTCTCATTCCGATGCAGTGATTTCTTTGGAAAACACCGTTTCTGAGCTCCAAAGAAAGCTGGTAGCTCAAAGTCGCTCGTTTGATGAGGTGATGGAATTGGCGAAGAATCAAACGGAAATGTTGAAGTCCATTCCGGCAATTCAACCTGTGCGTAATGAGGACTTAAGGCGCATGGCCAGCGGATATGGATATCGTATACATCCCATTTACAAGGTGCGAAAAATGCATTATGGAATGGATTTCGCGGCGCCGACAGGAACGGAAATATTTGCGACGGGAGACGGGGTTGTGGTGTTAGCGAAACGCTTGTACAATGGATTCGGCCGGCATGTGGTGATTCGCCATGGATTTGGCTATGAGACTTTGTATGCGCACATGAGCAAAGTGTTGGTGAAAAAGGGGCAACGGGTGAAGCGGGGTGAGGTCATCGGATTGGTTGGGTCAACAGGAACTTCAGTAGCGCCTCACGTGCATTACGAAGTGCAAAAGGATGGGAGGAAAGTGAATCCAGCTCAATACTATTTCAACGATTTGAGTCCCGATCAATACGAGGAAATGTTGAAAAAAGTAGATGATTCGAACCAATCGTTTGATTGAAGAATTGCATGCACTGAAATTATGTTTTAGATTGCAAATCAGCGGTTTATAATTTAATGCTGTCCATGCCCC
>JAPKCA010000032.1 GCA_028823145.1 Flavobacteriales bacterium | reverse complement strand
GGATACGTTCATTCCAAAGACCTCTTCCGCAATCCCAAGTCCATTAAGAGCATTCTCCATCCCACCTTCGTGGTGCCCGAACCCATGCCTGCGGATGACGTATTGAAGCGATTTATTCAGCGCAAGCGTCACCTGGCCATTGTAGTCGACGAATTCGGCGGCACATCCGGGATTTTAACCATGGAAGACATCATGGAGCAATTGGTCGGAAACATTGAAGACGAGCACGATATAGAAGACCTCATTGATGAAGAGTTGGAATCGGGCTATTGGCGGTTTTCCGCTCGCTTAGATGTCGAAGAGCTCAATGAAAAATACCCGCTCAAACTACCGACCAACGATGCCTACGAAACCATCGGTGGATTGATGTTGCAGCATGCAGAAGAAATCCCCCACTCCGGATTCACCCTATCACTCGAATTCTGTTCGCTAACAGTTGAAGAGGTGAGTAGCAGTAAAATTCAAACCATTTTGGTCCGCACAACAGATCCCGAGATCACATAATTCGTTTAGCATAGCCCTGGCTAAGAGTTTCTAAAATCTTGCCTTTGTGGTGTGTCCATGCATTGTCTCATTTCCCTTATCTTCGCGAACCCTTATTAGAAAGACGATTTACCATGGCAATGATTGAAAATATCCGCAACCGTCAAGGCTTGCTCATCTTTATGATTGGTTTAGGAATGTTGGGATTCCTCATTCCCTATGATGCCGTCATGGCATTATTTGGGCAAGGAGGGAGCCGCGACGTCGGTGAAGTTGCCGGTGTTGAAATTTCAGCGCTCGAGTACCAATCTGAATTGCAAGAACGCCGCCGATTGGGCTTCACTGGTGACCAATTAGCCGCGGAAGTCTGGAATGACTTGACTTCTAGAATCATTCTCCAAGATGACTTTGATGCATTGGGCTTAACGGTCAGCAATGAGGAGTTTCAAGAGATTATTTTCGGGAATGGATACTCTCCCTATATAAACCGGGCCTTTTACTCCAATGCGGAGAACAAGCAATTCTGGAAGCAGAATTTTGGCGCCATGCTCAACACGTCACAGGGAAAATCTGACTTTCTGTCCTATAAGCGTCTCATTGTAGAAAAGCGAAAGCGCGAGAAATATGACAATTTGATTACCAACGGGATTTACGCGAATTCATTGGAAGGGGAATCCGACTATTTGCAAGCCAACCGGAAGGTTTCATTCAAATATGTCCTCAAATCTTTTGTGACTATTCCAGATAGCGCTGTGAGCGTCAGTGACTCAGACGTCAAGTCATACTACCGACAGCATAAGTCTGATCCTGAATTCAAAGCAACTGCAGGACGAAATGTGACATACGTTCGGATCTCCGTAAAAGCATCTACTGACGATGCCGCTGCTATCGAACGTGATTTGACTGAGCTCAAAGGGGCCTGGGCAAGCAACACGACCAGTGATGAAGAGTTCGCATTAACTGTCAACAATGGTTCATATCAAGCACTTTCTCTTAAAGAGGCCGATGTAGAAACTGACATCAACGAAGCTGGGTTTTTTGATGGACAAGTTGGTGATTTCGTTGGCCCATATCTGCAAGGCCAGAATTATCGTCTTTCGAAGATTGTAGGGTTCTCTGAAGAACCCGACAGTGTTTCTTGCCGCCACATCTTGCTGCAGGCCACCAATGCTTTGGACGAAACTGAAATGGCTACCTTGATTGCACGTGCTGACAGCTTAAAGGGCGCGCTCCGCGCTGGAGCTACGTTTGAAGATTTAGCTGCGAAGCACAGTGATGATCCGGGGTCAAAAGCCAATGGTGGATTCTACGATTTCTTCACCCGAGGAAGAATGGTTGCACCCTTCGAGAATTTCTGCTTTGAAAACAAACCCGGCACTGTAGAGGCCGTTGAAACCAACTTTGGTGTGCACCTCATTGAAGTCATGGACCACACGAAATCCATGAGAAAAGTTTCTGTCGCGGTCATCGATCGGCCCTTGACCCCTTCCTCTGAAACATTGCGTAACGCGAAAAAAGATGCCCGAGAATTCGCTAAAAGCGCCAACGACAAAGATTCTTTCATGAGTGCAGCCGGAGATGCTGGATATCCCACGAACATCGCCTCTGACATTCGTCGAGGAGCGATTTCAATTTCTGGTCTTCGGAATGCTGCGGAAGTTGTGTCATGGGCTTTTAATTCAGAAGAACGTGAAGTTTCAAAACCCTTCCTCATTGACGAAGCGTACGTGGTAGCCTTTTTAGATCAGGTTTCTAAAGACGGCATTCCTCCATTTGATCATGTCAAAGAAGCCATGCGCACAGGAGCTACCCGAGAAGCCAAAGCAGATCTGTATGTCTCTCAAATGGGATCGGGAACGCTGGAAGAAATTGCAACGGCGGTCAACACCAAGGTATTGACAACAACCAATATAGCCTTAAAATTCCCAACGATTAAAACGGCCGGCTCCCTTGCTGAGCCTGAAGTGGTAGGATTGGCACTTGCAATCCCTATTGGCAACATTTCGCAGCCCATCGTTGGTGAGAATGGCGTCTGGGTCATCTCACCTATTTCCATTGCAGAGGCTGATGAGAAGACCGACTTTCTCACGGAACAATCGAATTTGTTGGCGCGCGCCCGTGGTGCCGCTACGTTAAGAGTTTCCAATGCCATGTTGGAGGCTGCGAATGTCGTTGACAATCGCAGTTCGAATTGATTGGCTGATTCAGCCAAATGCAAAAAAAAGGCTCGCTTTAGCGGGCCTTTTTTGTTCCAAAATCAAGGTAACTGCCATCTCCATAGCTCAAAAAGCGGAAACCCGATTCCAAAGCCTGAGCATAGACTTCTTTCCATTGGTCACCCATGGCTACTGCTACCAAACAAAGCAAGGTGCTTTTCGGAAGATGGAAATTGGTGATCAGGCCTTGACATGATCGAATGGTATAGGACGGAATAATCATGATGGCGGTTTCAAACGACCAATCCTCTCCTTGAAGCTCTTGCAATACCCATTGCATCGCCTCTTGCATATTCCAAGCCAATTCCAAGCTAGGTTGCCGAAGTTCTTGAGCCCATTCCCATTGATCTAGCCGCACAGGCCGCTTTCCCTCTACCTTCCATTTGATCGCCAGCCAATACAAGCTTTCCAATGTGCGAAGGGTCGTCGTGCCCGTTGCCACGCGATGAACATCGTCCCGCGAAAGCGCTTGCAAGGCTTCATTTCCAACCATGCAATACTCCGCATGCATCGCATGGTCCACCACTGGCCCTTCTGTCAGAGGCTTGAATGTACCAGCCCCAACGTGAAGCGTAACCGAATGAATGGTTCCCACCGACCGCAGCTCCTCCATCAATTCCTGATCATAATGCAAACCAGCTGTTGGTGCGGCGACTGAACCGGGCACTTCAGCATAAACCGTTTGATAATCTGTTGCATCACGTTCCTCATCTGGCCTTCGCATGTAAGGAGGAAGTGGCATATTGCCCAACACGTCCAATAGCGTGGCCAATGACGGAGCCTCCATCGTTCCCTCTGATGACCTTTTCCATTGCAACTCAACCTGACGTGTTCCCTCTTCTATGACCTTTAAGTGGGCCTGAATCTCCCACAGCCCTCCTGGAGTCATTACTTTCAGCCCCGCCTGACCTGAGCTCCAGCGTTTCGCTCCGCGCACCAAACATTTCCAAATCACCGGGCCTGTGGACTGCAAGGCTTGCTCCATGGCCATGCCTTGAGGTTCCAACAAAAACAACTCCAACCGACCTCCGGTAGGTTTCAACAATAGCAAGCGGGCTCGAATCACCTGGGTGTCATTCACCCACAACTGCATGCCTTGTGGTAAGATCCTGGGCAAATCTTGAAACGTCCAACCTGTCGAAACCTTCCCATTGCCTTGATGAAGCAATCGGGCCCTTGATCTTGGCTCCATGGGATGTAATGCTATCGCATCCACCGGCAATTCGTAATCAAACGCTTCTATGTCGAGAGATAAATTTGGTTGAGCTTCCTTCACGCGGCAAAAATAACCCGATAAATGAAGATAAATGAATCAACCGGTCCACACTTGATTACTTTCGTATGCTATGTCAAAAACTCTCGTCATCGGTGCATCTGGACAACTCGGAATTGAGTTGGTCCTTGCCCTGCAAGCCAAACATGGCGTTGGTTCGGTTCACGTTGCCGATATACGGGTGCCAGAAAATGAACAGGTGCTGAAGAGTTATTTCCTCCACTTGGATGCAACGGACGAAGAAACCATGACCAAAGTCCTTGAAGAAGGACGATACGTGGAGGTCTATCAACTCGCTGCCATGCTCAGTGCCACCGGTGAAAAAAAGCCGCTTGCAGCGTGGGACCTCAACATGAAATCCCTTCTAAACGTACTAGAAGCCGCCAGAGAAGGCTGGATTGAACGTGTGTTTTGGCCAAGCTCTATTGCCGTTTTCGGACCCGGCACGCAAAAGAAAAATGTACCGCAAGACGCCTTACTTGACCCGACGACGGTTTACGGTATTTCAAAACAATCCGGCGAATATTGGTGCCGCTATTACCATGAGAAATTCGGCGTTGATGTTAGGAGCTTAAGGTATCCTGGTCTCATTGGACACCGCTCAAATCCGGGAGGAGGAACCACCGATTATGCTGTTGAAATTTATAATTTTGCAGTACAAGACCTCCCCTATTCTTGCTTTTTAAAGGCAGATCAGGCGTTGCCTATGATGTTTATGGATGACGCGGTTCGAGGGACATTGGAATTGATGGCCGCTCCCCGCGATTCCATTCGCGTTCGAACCTCATACAACTTTAGCGGCATGAGTTTCAGTCCTGCTGAGGTGGGGGAAAGCATCCGTCAGCATTTGCCTGAATTTGCATTGGAGTATGCTCCTGATCATCGGCAGGACATTGCATCATCATGGCCGGAAAGCCTTGACGACAGTGCTGCCCTACATGATTGGGCGTGGGAATCCCGCATAGATTTGAGTGAG
The DNA here is from genome assembly GCA_028823145.1 of Flavobacteriales bacterium. Taxonomy (GTDB): domain Bacteria; phylum Bacteroidota; class Bacteroidia; order Flavobacteriales_D; family Sanyastnellaceae; genus UA16. The sequence goes on along the minus strand of JAPKCA010000032.1, from coordinate 16,388 downwards.
ATGACCAAGGTCATGCTCGAAGCTTGCCGAGCGAAAACAATTCACACTACATCGTAGGGTAAGTCTCTCAGCTTTTTGCAACAGTTCGAATCCGATGCGTTTTCTTTGCATGTGGATGAGCATCATGATGGAAAACATCATCCCTGATGATCACCCCAATTCATAAAGCAGCATGCAACCCCTGTACATTCAAAACAGCCTGACGCGAAAGAAGGAGCTTTTTAAGCCTTTGAATCCACCATATGTGGGCATGTACGTCTGTGGGCCTACGGTATATAGCAATGTGCATTTGGGCAACGTTCGCTCCTTTCTCACCTTTGATATCGTCTACCGGTATTTATCTTTTCTAGGGTACCGCGTGAGGTACGTGCGCAACATCACCGATGTAGGACACTTAATCGGTGACTCGGAGGACGGGGAGGACAAAATCGGTAAAAAGGCCCGGTTGGAAAATCTGGAGCCCATGGAAATTGTCCAGAAATACACCAACGACTTTCATGATGTGACGCAGGTGTTCAATATGAAGTCTCCCTCCATCGAACCCACCGCAACGGGCCACATTGTGGAGCAAATTGAAATGATCAAGGCCATATTGGATCGAGGTTATGGTTACGAATCCAATGGGAGCGTCTATTTCCATGTCAGAAAGTATAGTGAAGACTACCCCTACGGCGAATTGTCCGGCAGGAAAATCGACGACCTGCTGAGCAATACGCGCACCCTCGATGGGCAAGACGAGAAGCGTGATCCCCTGGACTTTGCATTGTGGAAAAAGGCGGACAGCACGCACCTCATGAAGTGGCCTTCACCATGGAGTGAAGGATTCCCTGGTTGGCACTTGGAATGTTCTGTGATGAGCACCAAATACCTCGGCCCCACATTCGACATTCATGGAGGTGGGATGGATTTAAAATTTCCTCACCATGAATGCGAAATAGCTCAAAACATTGGAGCAAATGGTGTGGAACGCCCGGTCAAATACTGGATGCATGGAAACATGCTGACCGTGAACGGACGGAAAATGGCCAAATCTGAAGGCAATGGATTCACTCCTGAAGAACTAATCACTGGCAACCACCCGCTCTTGGAGCGCGGCTATTCGGCCATGACGGTCCGTTTCTTCATGCTCCAAGGTCATTATGCGAGCACGTTGGATTTTTCAAACGAGGCCTTGCAAGCAGCTGAAAAAGGGTTGGATCGAATGATGAGTGCCCTTGAGAAGCTCGATTCATTGCCCGCAAATGCGGAATCTGATCAGGCAGACATCGATATCGCAGGCATTGAAAAAAGATGTGCTGAAGCAATGGGCGATGATTTCAATACCCCCATTTTGATCAGTGTTTTATTCGAAGCCGTCAAATTGATTAACAACATCAGCACGGGACGCATTTCAATCTCAGCAAACCAAAAAGAAAGCCTCATCGCATTGGTGCATGGATATACATTTGAAGTTCTTGGTTTACAGATGGAGGTGAACGCTACCGCTGAATCGCATGATGAAGAAGCACTGATGAATCTCTTAGTCGAACTACGGGGAAAAGCAAAAGTCAATCAAGATTGGGACACAGCAGACACCATTCGAAAGGCACTTGCGGAGATGGGGATTACCATCATAGATGGAAAAGACGGGAGCTCATGGAAAAGAGACTGAGCAGATTTTTGCAAATCGTTTTATTGGCGGGGCTTTGTCTTGGCACAGTTGGCTGTGAAGATGCCTCAAAGCCAGAAATCAAACGCTCTCCCAAGCAAACTCCGAAGCACATCGATGCCCCTTCATTTGTTGCTGATTCCGCATACAGCTTTATCGCCAAACAAGTCGAATTTGGACCTCGGGTCCCCAATTCAGCATCACATATTGCATGCGGAGACTGGATTGTTGGCGAGCTTCACCGGCACGGTGCGCAGGTCATTGAGCAACCAGGTCGTGTGCGGGCATATGACGGGAACATCTTGACCATCCGGAACATTGTTGGTCAGTTTCGTCCCGAAGCTTCAGAACGGGTCATGCTTTATGCTCATTGGGACACCCGACCGTTCGCCGACAAGGACACCATCCGGATGCGCGAACCTATTGATGGAGCCAATGATGGAGGTTCAGGCGTCGGTGTCCTGCTGGAAGTTGCCCGCATTTTAGGTCAAGATTCTCTGGACCTCGGCGTTGATATTATTTTCTTCGATGCGGAAGACTATGGCACTCCTGAATGGGAAGAAAAAGGACAAAGCAACATGTTGACTTGGTGTTTGGGAAGCCAGTTTTGGGTCAACCAGCCACACCAAGTTGGCTATCAAGCCAAATACGGCATATTGCTTGATATGGTGGGCGCCGAAGACGCTGTATTCAACCGTGAGGGAACATCGATGGCCTACGCACCCGCAACCGTCAACAAAGTTTGGAAAGCTGCCGAGAAACTGGGGTTTGGCTCCTATTTTAAAAATGAGGTAACCCCGCAAACAGTCGATGACAATCTATTTGTTTCGGAGCTAGGAGGCATTCCCTCTGCCAATATCGTGCACTACCAAATGCAGATCCTTCCAATGGGTTATGGCCCCTTCCATCACACCCATGCTGACAACATGGATGTCATCAGCAAAAAGACGTTGCACGCTGTGGGTTCAACGGTGCTTGACGTGCTTTGGAACGATTGAGTCCGCCTTGTGTTCTTTTGCTCCAAGACGTGTGAACAATTCAAAACTCACACGCCGATTCTGCCAGCTTCCGATGCTAAGTTGTACCAGTAAAATGAAGCCTTCTCGCGCCATATTCTTGCTCTTCACCGCATTTGTTTGTACGCACATTTCGCTAAGCCATGCAAATGGCCAATCTCCGGACACGAACGAAGCGATGCTGATGCTACAACGAGGTGATTCATTGTTCAAAATCAGCAAACCCGTAGCGGCCTTGGCGATGTACCGTGGAGCGGAAGAACGCTCCTTTGACCCTTGTTTGATTGCACTTTCGCGAATTGGCATAGCGCGGGTTCACGCGCAGAGCAACAACGACACCCAAGCATCGAGTGCCTTGAACATGGCTTCTGATGGGTTGGTTGCGTGCAGTGCGGAAGACCGGCTCAACTGTACCCTTCAAGCGGCCGATTTATGGCTCGACATGCAAAAGGAAGAACGAGCCGCTGCTGTGCTTCGTCGGGAACTCAAGGTGCAGCCCAATAACATTCTGCTTCTTTCCCGCCTTGCTGAATTGTCCTTCATTGCGGGCGATTGGAGCCAAGCACTCCAGTCATTCACATACTGCATTCAAAAAACCGAGACGGCTGTTTCCATGGAACAGCAAGCCAAATGGCTAGGATACATGGTTCAAATTGAAATCATTGAAAATCAGTCCATTCCCGATTCATTGAACGGCCTATTCCATTCCGTCCTTGAGCAAATTCCATTCGCAGATGCACAAGCCCATCGGGTACAAATCCATATGCTCCTTTCCTCCGAAGGAAAGCACTTAGAAGCGCTCAATTGGGCGCAATCCATACTCAACTTAACAGACCCTTTAGATGTTGAACACTGGTGCGTTGCACAATTGCGGATAGCGAACAGTGCGCACCTTGCTCATCGTCCTCTCGAATCTTTGATTGGATTTCACGAAGCCATCAAAGCGGCACGCCTTTCTGGCAACCCACCACTTTTGGTTGAAGCACTTCGACAAAAAGCCGATTTTGAAACGGAACGCGAGAATTACGCAGATGCCTTAGCTGCCATGGTCGAAGTCGATAGCTTGAACACGGCTATGCTCGCTGCGTTCCAAAACACAACAGACAGACCGGTCCGTGGTTTCACCGAACAAATGTTGCCCGAGCCCGATCCTTTTGAACGAGCAGTCATCGACTTGTCCAGCTCCCAAAATCAACCGCGTCAATCCGGCTCATGGCCTTGGCTAGCTGGGATCTTTGCGATCGGGTTAATTGCCATGAATCGCAGTCATCGATCCATGAAACTGACGCTCAAAAAGGAGCGCAGGCGCTTAATTCGATTGCGCAGTTTGGTGCCAACCGACCGACTGCCTCAACCTGATGGACAGCAAGATTCAAATGATGCAACGGAGGAAGAGCCCCTTCAGAGCAATAGTAGCTTGATGCCCAATGGGACCTTGGTCTTCACGGGGGACGACGATCCAAAAGCCCAATCCATGCACGCATTCCTTTCAGAATTGGATGCTGACATTCAGCATGCTGTCGCATGGAAAATCGATGAGTCTATCCATCTCAATGTCAGTCCCGATGTTCGCGTGGCTTTGCGGAATTTAATCCGCAGCTTCATGGAGCTCAGCAACGCGCAACAATCTGTCGAGTTGGAAGTAGAGCAATTGGACTCTCATTGGAAATTTAGCCTTAGCAGCGATCACACGGAAGCTTCCAAAGCGCTCAGTGGCTTGTTCCATGGAAAGGATGCTGTCGCATCTTCCCGGTGGAATGAACTCCATGCTCAACTTCGCAAGCTTGCCGGGCGAATTCAGGTAGAACGGGTTTCTCCTATCCGGGAGAAGCTCACCGTTACCTTACCATTTGCCTGAAAGGCATTTCATCAGTGCTGTCCACGGAATTGATCCAAGAAACGGGCATCATTTTCAAAAAATGCCCGCAAATCACCAATTTGATAGCGCAACATGGTGATGCGCTCCACCCCCATGCCAAAAGCAAATCCAGAGTATTTTCTCGAATCTATGCCGGCTGCTTCTAAGACGTTGGGGTCGACCATACCGCATCCAAGAATCTCCAACCAACCGGTGCCCTTGGTAATGCGTTTGTCCACTTCCGTCTCGAGCCCCCAGTAAACATCAACCTCAGCACTTGGCTCTGTAAATGGAAAATAGGACGGCCGCAGCCTAATCTTGGTGTCGGGCCCAAAAAACTCTTGGGCAAAGAGCAAAAGGGTCTGCTTCAAGTCAGCGAATGAAACATCTTCATCGATGTATAGGCCTTCGATTTGATGGAACATGCAATGTGCTCTCGCACTGATGGCTTCATTGCGAAACACCCGACCAGGCATGATGAGGCGCATCGGAGGGTCGTGTTGTTCCATTTCACGGACCTGAACCGAGGACGTATGTGTGCGCAACAACAAGTCCGGTTCTCGATCAACGAAAAAAGTGTCTTGCATGTCCCTCGCCGGATGTTCCTCAGGAAAATTCAATCCGCTGAACACATGATAATCATCTTCAATCTCAGGCCCTTCTGAAATCGTAAATCCAAGGCGCTCAAAAATGCCAATTATTTCCTTGCGCACCACACTTAAGGGGTGGTGCGTTCCCATCGGTATTCCTCCTGCAGGGCGTGAATAATCCTCCCCTGAGCCTGTGGAGGCTATCCCTGACTGCAAGCCCGACGATGCAGCTTCCATGCGTTCCTCAATCAGCTGTTTCAATTGATTCAACAACATCCCAAGCTCACGTTTCTGCTCATTGGGGGCTTCTTTAAAAGCCGCCATCAAGTCTTTCATGCGGCCCTTTCTCCCCAACCACTCTACGCGAAACACTTCAACTGCGTCCGCATCCTTTAGTTCAACTTCCAAAACTTTAGCCATTAAGGCCTCGAGTTGTGCACGCATCTTTTCTTTAGTTGATCAATTTCATGGACATCCGAACATCCTGTACGGGTCGATCTCCTGCAGCTGTTTCAACCAATGCGAGAACATCAATGATCTCCATGCCTGAAATGACATACCCAAATACCGTGTATTGGTTATCCAGAAAAGGTGTCCCACCTTCCGCTCCGTACCGAACGACTGCTTCATCCGAGTAATGAAAATGATCTTCTTCAGGAATTTCTCGATTGTTGCGAGCCTCCATCCCCAGCAACTCAGATTCCGAAAAAGATCGCCCTTGCACCAAATAAAACTGACTCCCTGACGATGCCCTCTTCGGGTTTGCTTGGTCCCCTTGTCGTGCTGCCGCAAGTGCTCCTTTAAAATGCAGTAAATCCGGTCGGATTTCATTTGGGACGGTGTATCCGGGACCTCCTGACCCCAATCGTGAACTTCTTGAAGCAGTTTTACTTTCAGGATCTCCACCTTGAATCATGAAGTCCTTAATCACACGATGAAATTGAAGGCTATCATAGAAACCCGTTTCGACCAGTTGGATAAAATTATCCCGATGGCCTGGAGTTGAGTCCGACAACTCGATAATCATGTCGCCAAAATCAGTTGAAATAAGGACCTGGCGAGGTCCTTCCACATGCTTTCCGCCTCCTGTTTCATCGCAACCCGACGCAGAAATCAACCCCACTCCAAGCGCCATCCAACTTATATGACAAAGTAAATTCTTGAATTTCATAACTTTTTGAAGATATTTGATGACTTAACTGTGCCTGCAAAGTTAGATTGCCCAATGCGAAAGACCCACATTCTCCCAACGCTTAGCGTTTTACTCTTGTTTTTTGGCTTTTCAAGCTGCCACGAAGTGGGAGAAACAATCGCCAACGTAGTCGTTCTCAACGAACTAGGGGCCCCTGTCCAAGGAGCCACTGTGAGGTTGTACGCATTTGGATCGGTGGACGAAGACTTCGTGGGAGAGCCTCGATTCGATACAACTTCGGTTTCAAACGCTGCAGGAATGGTCAGCTTCAATTTTTCCACCTTCTATGTTGAAGGACAAGCGGGATTTGCTGTTTTAGATATTGAAGCAACCAAAGCTGCACTTTCTGGAACGGGTCTGATTAAGATTGAGGAAGAGTTGACCAACGAGGCTACGATCTTCATCGAGTAAGATTCACTGAGAATCCTCTGTTTTCTCAGCACCTTCAATCCAAGCCGAAAAGTATTCGACCAAGGCGCGCTTCATCAGGAGCTCTTGCTCTTCTTCCGTGACCGCTGGAATTTCCTGGATTTGCTTGAAGTGCGGCCATCCTTGATCGTCTTGTCCGATTTCTTCATAATATCCCATAGGAGTCAATAAGGTGCAAATACCCACGTGCATGACTTCCAGCTTTTCGTCTTTCTTAAACGGCTTATACCCTTGAGCACATTCTTGTAGACCCACGGTGAACACCATTGTCGTCAGGTCTGGCGGCTCCCCAAAGCGTTCATCCATAAGCTTTTCCAAGCGTATCCACTGACTTTCGAATGCGTAATCCATGTCCCAATGATAAGAAGTGAAACCGAAAGAAGAACCCGGAGCACAAGCTCCGGGGCTCCTGTTTTGGTCGGGATGACTGGACTTGAACCAGCGACCACACGTCCCCCAGACGCGTACTCTACCAACTGAGCTACATCCCGATGTCACCGATGTTCGCTGCAAGAGCTCCCAAGGGACGGCGAAGTTACTCAACTTTCTTTTTTTGCAACCGCCACTTCGTGTATTTGTGATGACCGAAAACCTTCCTCGCATGCTGTCAGCCCGTTGAGACCGATTAACTTTACAGCGTAGAATTTGACCTCCCATGAAGATTTCATTTCGCTGGTTGCAAGAACTGCTGCCTACCCAGACTTCTGTACACGATGCCGCTGCTGTCCTCACGGCAACCGGATTGGAAGTTGAAGGTGTCGAATCGGTAGAAGACCTTCCCGGTGGCTTGCGAGGTTTGGTGGTCGGGCACATCACAACATGCTCACAGCATCCCAATGCTGATCGATTGCAAGTTTGTCTAGTCAATGTCGGAGAGCTTGAACCCTTGCAAATTGTTTGTGGCGCCAGCAATGCGCGACCTGGTCTTGATGTCATTGTTGCCATGATCGGCGCCCAACTACATCCGACAAATGGGGAGCCATTTCAAATCAAAAAAGGGAAAATTCGGGGAGAACTATCCATGGGAATGATCTGTGGCGAAGATGAAATCGGTGTTGGTTCTTCACATGACGGCATCATCGAACTGGAAGATTCGTGGTCTCCTGGCACCCCCGCGGCTGAAGTTTATCGCATTGGAAAAGATGATGTGATTGAAGTCGGTTTAACCCCCAATCGAACAGATGGTATGAGTCATTGGGGCGTAGCGCGCGACCTGCGGGCCGGATTATTGCATGAAACCGTAGAAGGCATCGCAGAGTCAGGGATCGCCTTGCGAGTCCCAATGGGCATTGCCTTACCTCAATCTTCTTCCTCGTCGGCGGTGACGGTCACCATTGATCACCCAACAGGATGCTGCAAGTATTATGGTTTGCTCCTCGAAGGAATTCATGTGGGGCCTTCCCCGGACCATGTGCAGCGCCGACTTCGTGCCATTGGATTGAGTCCTCAAAACAACGTGGTCGACGCCACCAACTTTGTATTGCATGAGTTGGGACAGCCGCTTCATGCATTCGATGCAGACACCTTGGCTGGAAATCAAGTCGTGGTGCGTGCTCCCCTTGAGGGAGAAAAGCTCACAACACTAGATGGTGTTGAGCGCCAATTAGACCCAGATGATCTAGTCATTTCCGATCGTGACAAGGCGCTTTGCCTGGCCGGTGTATTCGGAGGAAAAGACAGCGGCATTGAAAATCACACGACCCGAGTCTTGATCGAATCGGCCTATTTCGATCCCGTGGTTACCCGCAAAATGGCTCGAAGACACGGCTTGTCCACGGATGCTTCGTTCCGGTTTGAGCGCGGCGTAGACCCAAACAACACCCTGCTCGGATTGCAACGGGTAGCCGAATTGTTAACGGAATGGGCTGGAGCGAAAGTGACGGGGCTCAGTGAAGCGCATGCAGACGCCCTCCCTGGTCCTTCGCCAGTCACCTTGGAATGGTCGTTTTTAGACCGCATCGTGGGCGACTCCATCAATCACGAGCGCGTTTTGAATATTTTGAAAGATTTGGACATCCAAATCGTGAAGGCTCAGGCGGAAGGATTGGAACTCCTGGTTCCTGCATATCGAAGGGATGTAACGAGGCCTGCGGATGTCGTAGAAGAAATTCTTCGCTTGCACGGTTTTGACAAAGTTCCCTTGCCCCGGAGGGTAAGCTCCGCCATGAACGTTCGCAAGACATTGAACAAAGAGGGCGTTCGGCAACAATTAGCCCACACTCTTGTCAATCGAGGGTTTCAAGAAATCATGAGCAACTCCATGACGCGCTTGGCCTATGCAGAGGCGTTAACGGATGACATGGAGGACGATGAGATTCGTTCATCTGAGCACATTGCCCTTTTAAATCCTTTGAGCTCAGATCTTGGCGTCATGCGTCAATCCCTTGTGTTTCAGGGATTGGAAGCGATTTCACGGAATCGAAATTTTCAACGACCGGACATACGCCTGTTCGAATTGGGACGCACTTACCGCCAAATCCAAGCAGCCCAAGACTCCCCGAAACCCACAGATCGCTTCGAAGAACCTGAACATATTTCCCTCTGGTTGACGGGGGCAAGTGAACCTGAAAACTGGAATACAACCAGCAAGACGAGTGGATTCTATGACCTGAAACGTGAGGCCTTGGCATTGTTGGATGGTTTGGGAATCCGAGAGCGAAAAGAGGTCGTAGAAAACCACGGTGTATTCATTGAAGGATTGGCGATTTATGTCGGCGATCAACGCATTGGAAGGATGGGCTTGGTAAATCCGAGAATTTCAGCCCTCTGTGATGTGCAACAACCCGTGTATTGGGCTGATTTCTTAGTCCATCCATTGGCCGAGATTTCATCTAATCATCGGATCGTTGCTCGTGAGCTTCCAAAATACCCTGCTGTGAGAAGGGACCTTTCTCTCATCCTTAATCGGGGCACGTCATTTGGTCAAGTCCGAGACGCAGCTTGGCAAGCAGACAACAAGCTGCTCAAACGTGTCGGTCTTTTCGATGTGTATGAGGGTGATAAGTTGGCTGATGATGAAATCTCCTATGCCATCTCATTGTCTATACAAGACGAAAACAAAACGCTGACGGATAAGCGAATTGACCAATGCGTGGAACGCATTTTGGAATCCATCCAAATGCAAACAGGGGCTCGACTGAGATAAGCATGGAATACCACAATCCGCCCATCCAAAAAACGCATTGGGCATATGCCCTGGCGCTATTTTTCGTGCGTTCGGGAGTCACAAGATTTCACCGAATTCGAGGATCCGTTGGTGCGGGTCATTTCCCACACGCCGACACCCCGATGATTCTCGTTTCCAATCATCAGAATGGAATGATGGACCCCTTGGTCAATGTCACCATTGTAAATGGTCGTCAGATTCATTGGCTTACGCGAGCCGATGTGTTCCGACACCCGGTAATCCGAGCTTGTCTGTTTGCATTCAATCAAATGCCCATTTTCCGAGTACGGGATCGGGTAGATGATGCCAAAGTCAGGAATGAACGAATTTTCAAAATCTGTGTTGAGCGGTTAAAAATCGGGGCGACCATCGGGCTGTTCCCGGAAGGCAATCACCACGGTCAGAAAACACTTCGGACAATGAGGCGTGGCGTCTCAGACATGCTCTCCATGGGTCTAGCGAATGACCCTGAGTTCAGTCGATTGCAATTAATCCCAGTTGGCCTTGACTATGAACAATATGATAGGTTCCAAAGACGATTACGCTATCGGATAGGTCCCCCAATTCCATATACCGATCTCTTTGATTCGGTTACAAAGCAAATTACTGCGAGCGCACTCTTGGAGAGGATTGAAAAATCCATCGACGATTTGATGGTCAACGTCCAACCGGAAGAACATTACGAAATCCTATACCCTTTTATTCGTGCTATGCGGATGACAGAATTGGAGTCCGATGCTTGGTTGCTAGGTCAAAAAACCATTCGTCAATTCAAGGCTTTTTCTTCTGAGGCCATCAAAACGATTGCTGAAGCGCATGCAAATCTCGTAGACAAAGAAGTGCTTGAGCACGCTCGTCCTGAAGACATCGGCTTAAAAACAGAAGACAGGAGACTTGGCAAATGGTGGCTTTGGCCTCTGGCTCCATTGGCTCTTGTCGGAGGATTACCTTCATTGCCTTTGGCTTGGTGGATCGGTTTTGAAGCCAATAAACGGGTGAAGGATATTTGTTTTGTGAGCACTTTCAAAGTTTCCGCAGGGATGTTCTTGTTTCCTCTTTTCTGGATGCTTCAATCTGTTGCTGCTGGTTTCCTCATCGGGAATGACTTGTGGAGTGGGGCCGCATTCTTTGGATGGTACGCTTTCAACATCATCGGCAGTCGAATCAGCGGATTTTGGTATGGACATTTTTTGGATTGGAAAGGAGCTCAACAGGCAAGAAAAATTTGGAATCAACCCGAGCCCGCCAAGGCCTGGAAGCAATATATTGACACGGTATTAAATCTGCTCCGTTGATTGAAGCAATAATGCCAGACCCCATCCCCAGATGACTCATTCGAGCACGACAGACTCCTTTCGCATTCAAGGCATGCAACACATCGGTATTGCGACAACCGACATGGACCGTTCGCTCAATTTGTTCCGGCATCTTTTCGGGATGGACATTCCGTTTTTTGACTCGGTTCAAGAAGCACCTTTAATGGACAGCCATACCCGCGGAATCACGATCCTCAAGCGTGCGAGCATGGTCATGAATTTGCAGGGGGGATGTGCTTTTGAAGTCCTTCGGGCAGCTTCTTTTGAACCCGTCCTTGCCTCCTGGGACATTGGGATTGGTGATTTGGGAATCACCACGGTGCAAATGAAAACGCGGGACATTCACAAAATGCATACACACGCCATCGGCTTGATGGGAGATGCTTGCGAACCCACCATCAGCCAAACTCCATGGGGAGCCAAAACATTTTACGTCCGAGATCCAGACCAAAATCTTTTCCAAGTTTTAGAGGCAGATGACTGGTTCAGCAACAGCGGCCATCCTTCAGGTGGAGTGTTGGGATGCACCATAGGTGTTTCCGATATCGATCAAGCGATGACGTTGTATGCCGAAAGCCTTGGGTTTGACAAAGTTCTTTTTGATCAAACTGGAGTCCAATCCGATTGGGAGCACTTGCCGCATGGCCAGGAATCCTTCCGAAGGGTGCGAATCACTCAGGCCAACTCCGGCTCAGGTGGATTTGGACCACTCACAGGTCAAACGTATATCGAGTTGGTTCAAGCAATGGACCGGAAGGGTCGCTTTATTTTCGAAGACCGGATCTGGTGTGACACCGGCTTTGCGCACCTCGGATTTGATGTGCGCGGAATGAAAGCCTTGGGCGAAAGCCTAGCCACCAAAGGATTTGGGTTTCGCTGCGATACCGCTGATGCCATTGGCATGGGTGAGACCAAGGTTCATTGTACCTACATCGACGATCCGGACGAATGTTGGCTGGAGATGATCGAAGTTCATAAAATTCCCATCATCGAAAAATGGGGACTTTTCTTGGATGTCCAGAAAAGAGGCGCTGATGAGGCGCTGCCCCGATGGATGCTCAAGGCTCTTCGATTCAGTAGGGTCAAAGACTAAAATCTTTCGTCACAATTCTTGACATTCCTTTCACATGTCTAAAATCATCGAAACAGCATCTTTGGATAATACCTATCAGATGCCCCGACAGAAAATTCTCCTCGTCGACGATGAACCTGATATCTTGGAATTAATCAGTTACAACTTGTTGCTTGAGGGATATGAAGTGCATACGGCCAAAAATGGAAAAGAGGGGTTAGAGACAGCCCTTCGCATTAGACCAGACTTAATTCTATTGGACGTGATGATGCCTGTTCTAGATGGCATGGAGACATGCACTCTTTTGAGAAAAGAACCTTCATTATCTAAATGCATCATTGCCTTTCTGACTGCAAGAGGGGAAGACTACAGTGAATTGGCCGGATTCAACTTGGGTGCAGATGACTACATCACCAAACCCGTGAAACCCAAAGTGCTCGTGAGTAGAATCAAGGCCATGCTGCGGCGAATTAAGGGCCCACAACCCCTTGAGGAAATTGAAAAACATGGAATTTCAGTGGATCGCGATCGTTACATGGTGTTGCAACATGGAAACGAAATGACCCTCCCAAAAAAAGAATTCGAGTTGTTGAGTTTGCTTTGGTCCGTTCCGGGCAAGGTGTTTACACGCGAAGCCATCCTGACCAAAGTTTGGGGCACTCAAGTGGTCGTCGGGGATCGTACCATTGATGTGCACATACGAAAACTGCGAGCAAAGTTGGGCGATGAACTTTTCGTGACTGTTAAGGGCATAGGATATAAATTCGGACAGTGAACTCAGAGACCACGCCCAAAGAAGTCGCAGAAAAAGCGTCACCCATTCTTGCCGTTTTTAGTGCATTGGCAGTTATTGTTCTGCTACATGCTTTGGACGCTTTGCATTTATGGGCATTGGCATTGCTCGTGGGTCTTCTTATGGAAACGGCCAGCTTTTTGATCATTCGCTGGTCCGTAGAGAAGTTCATGTACCGCAGGGTGAGGATGCTCTCAGATGCCATCACGAAGGTCAAGGAAACGGATTTAGATTCGAAAGGAAATGAGACTCCCCTTGATGCACAAGATGAGCAAAAAGAAATCATGCTATGGGCCAATCGTCAGGTGCAAGCAATCAAATCTCTGAAGGAAAAAGACAATTTCCGAAAGGAATTCATTGGAAACCTATCGCATGAACTTAAAACACCGCTCTTCAATATTCAAGGCTTCATTCTTACACTCCTTGACAGCGATTTAGAAGACAAGGAGTTAAATCGAAAATTCTTGGCCAAAGCTGCTAAGAATGTTTCTCGGATGACCGAACTCCTGGAGGATTTAGACACCATAACAAGATTGGAATCTGCAAGCCTCGATATGCAAATGGAACCCACTAACTTGGTGGAATTAGCCAAAGAGGTTTTAGACAATGCGGATGAGCTCGCCCGAAAGAATGACATTCAGCTCATTTGGGATGATTCGCCCAAAGTCCTTGCATCCCCAATGGTGGCATGCAGTGCCCGACAAATCAAACAAGTTCTAACCAACTTCCTTTCTAATTCCATCCATTATGGCACGCAAGGAGGGCAGACGAAATTGAAATTGGAGGATCAGCCGCCATTTATCAAAATCACCATTGCAGACAACGGAATTGGCATCTCGGATTCCGATCTATCTCGGATTTTTGAGCGCTTTTATCGTGCGGATAAAAGCCGATCACGCAATGCTGGAGGGTCTGGTTTGGGATTGGCCATTGCAAAACATATTCTCGAAGCACATGGCCAAGACATTCATGTGCAATCTGAGCTTGGTCAGGGGACCAGCTTCTCATTTCACTTGCTCAAGATGGACGCAGAAGCTTCGAAAAAAAAGCCAACATAGGTATTTAACATTGACATAACATGGGTTTTGTCAAACAAGGAAATGGTCATTCGACCTTCGCGTCTCAAATCGAATTGCGATGCTAGAATTATTTACCGTTATTGGATTCGCCCTTGCTGGCTACTCTGTTATCGCAAATGACAGTGTTCAAACTTTGGGTACGTGGATTGCCTCCAACCGTGACAAGTTTAAATGGACCACTTTGTGGGCAGCGGCATCCTCTGTGCTGGTTGTGACGATAGTCTACGGCTGGTACACCAATGATCATGACATCTCCTTCGGACGTCTGGCGAAAATTCCATACATCGAACCGCAATGGTACCATGCTATGGCACCATTGGCCTTGGTTTTGCTCACGCGTCGGGGCATTCCTGTTTCAACCTCATTCCTGGTCCTCTCTGCCTTTGCATCCACATTCGTTTTAGAAAAAATGCTCTTGAAGAGCATCTTGGGATACGGTTTGGCGGCTATTGTAGCTTACGTCCTTTGGCTCCTGATTGCTCGGGTTATTGATGAAAAAGACGATGTAAGCGACGGTGCAAAGAAATTTTGGAGGGTATTCCAATGGTGTTCTACAGGTTTCCTATGGTTCACCTGGCTTTCTCATGATGTAGCCAACATTGCGGTTTTCTTGCCTCGCGACATTGAGCCCTGGCAATTGATTCTTGTCCTGGTGTTTTTTGTGGTTGGCTTGGCACACATCTTCTATAACAGAGGTGGAGCAATCCAACAAATCGTCATGGATAAGCAAAGCACGAAGTACGTTCGCTCAGCCACCATGATCGATCTAGTCTATGCATTCTTGCTTCTCTACTTCAAGCAGATGAATAACATCCCCATGTCCACCACATGGGTGTTCGTTGGATTGCTTTGTGGACGAGAATTGGCCTTGAATACAGGGTTGACGAAGAAAGGCAACCTCAAGTCAATATTCCCCATTGTCGCAAAAGACTTCCTCAAGCTCATCGTCGGCTTGTCGGTCAGCGTAGCCATCGTTCTGGCGATTCACTATGGCACAGATGGGTCCCAGAACTTGGAGCAAGAGCCAGCGCAAACCGAGACCGCTAATTGAAGTCTATTTCTTCTTTTCAAAAAACCTCGCTCAGCTTAGAGCAAGATAGTTTTTTACGTCTAATGACTTGGCATTGAATTGTTTAAGAGCATGAAAAACATCAAACCCCTCCTCGGATTCGCGTTGACTTTGATCCTTACTGCAGCCTCTGCTCAGCAACCAATAGACAACACCTTTGGCAAAGGCATTCGTGTAATAGCTGTGGACTCTAGCTTCTCTATGACATTCAATTATCGAATGCAAAATCTGATGCTGGCTGAAATGCCATCGGGATTGGAAAGCTTCGGAAATGTGAGCAGCAACTGGTTGGTCCGCCGGTCGCGATTGAAATTCTCAGGATTTGCCTATTCCCCAAAACTGCAATACAAGATCGAATTGGGGCTTTCCAACAAGGACCATGGAGGGGAATCTCCTGAAACGAATAACACGTCCAACCTTATTTTAGATGCCTTCATTCGTTGGAAGGTTCTAAACAACTTTGAAGTTTGGTTGGGTCAAACCAAATTGCCCGGCAACCGGGAGCGAGTCATTTCATCCCAGAAACTGCAATTTGTGGATCGAAGCTTGGTCAATTCACGCTACAATATCGACCGGGACATGGGCGTCCAGTTCCACAACAAATTCGATGTTGGTGGGATCCTGACCAAACAAGCCTTTGCGATTTCTCAGGGCGAGGGCAGAAACCGAACCTCCGGCAATGGCGGTGGATTGGAATACACGGGACGGGTTGAAATTTTACCCATGGGTGAATTCACGGGAAAAGGCGACTACTTCGGATCTGACCTGAAGCGAGAAGCGACGCCTAAACTATCCATAGGCGCCTCATACGACTACAACGACCGCGCACCTCGAGAAGGTGGCAACCTTGGAATCTACGTCGTTGACACGGCCTATAACAGCCTTAACACCGTCTTTGTAGACCTGATGTTCAAGGTCCGAGGATGGTCTATTATGGGTGAATACGCCAACAAGAAAGCAACAGGCGACCGTCTGTTAGATGATGACGATGCGTTTGTCAGCAATTATTATACGGGAACCGGATTGACCATCCAGGGGGGCTATCTGCTGAAAAACAACCTGGAATGTGCTGTTCGTTATTCCAGCATCACCCCTGAATTGGCATCTGGTCGCGATTTGCAGAAGATGTACACGTTAGGCATCTCCCAATACATCGTCGG
>JAPKCA010000131.1 GCA_028823145.1 Flavobacteriales bacterium | reverse complement strand
GCAGGGGGCAACCTCGCGGCCGATTCAGACTATGTAGTTTCATGGTCTTCCAATGTCGAAGTGGATCCTTTCGATCCAGCCATTTCTTCGGTTGTTACGGACCTGATCAATGGTCCCACCACGGTTTCGGTCACGGTGACGGATGACGCGGGTTGCGTCGGCGCTGCGGAGTTGGCTATTGAGCCCATAGCGCTTCCTGAAATCATCATGCCCGAGTTGTTGGATGAGTGCAATCAAGACTATCAATTTGAGTTGCCTGAGGTTTTTCCTTTGGGAGGCACTTGGTCAGGTCCTGGAATCGTAGATGCGATCGAAGGGCTGTTCAATCCTGGAGTGGCAGGTCCTGGATCAGTCACCTTGACATATACGGGGACATCTGTCGCGGGTTGTGTGAATTCTGATTCTGTCGTCTTTCAGGTAGTGGATCCGATGTTGGCGAATGCAGGGGCAGATTTATCGGTTTGTGGTTCTTCCGAACTGTTGACACTGGAAGGGTTCACGCCAACCGCTGGGGGGACTTGGACAGGGGAAGGTATGGCAGACGGTACCCTCGGGGTGATTCAATTGGATTTATTGGCCAACGGAAGCCATCCATTTGTTTATACCTACGGCACGGGATCCTGTGCTCATTCAGACACCTTGATTGTGGAAGTGCTGGACAATCCTACTGTCGTTGTCGAAACCAATGCGGCCGTGGTCTGTGATGGTGATTTGGCTATTTGGACGGCTACGGCATCTGGGGGAAACGTGGCGGATGCATCGGATTATCAGTTCAGCTGGTTGGGTGAAGCAACGGCTGATCCAGACAATCCCATGGTCGCTTCGTGGGTCGCCGTGGGTATGGACTTGACGGGCTCGGCTTATTTAACCGTCACGGATACGGCGGGTTGTCAGGTGGAGGTCACAAGCATTATTTGGGCGGAGCCTCCGCCTTTCTTCACATTGCCTGAGGGATTGCTCGAATGCGACCAATCATTGGAAATCGTGCTCCCTGCAGCTGATCCTTCTGGAGGAATTTGGGTGGGACCTGGAGTGATCGATGGTACGGCTGGTACATTCGACCCTGGTGCTGTGGGTGAGGGACAATGGTATTTGCAGTACCAATTCACCGATATCTATGGTTGTTTCAGCTACGATAGCACGGCCGTTGAAGTGGTCGGTTTGGAAGTAGCTGAAGCTGGTGAGGATTTGGTGACGTGTGAGATCGATGATTCGATCCAATTCGAAGGGTTTTACCCTGCAGAGAATGGTGTATGGTCTGGATCAGGAGTGTTGGATCCGTCAGCGGGACTGATTGATGCGTCAGAATTGACACCCGGTGTTTATGCTTTCAACTATGCACATGGCTCCGGATCTTGCTATTCTGAGGATGTTTTGGAGCTCACGGTACTGGAGCTTCCTTCGTTGAATTGGTTGGCTCCGGCTACCATGTGCCTGGACTCGTCTGATACTTTTTACGTGGAACCCGTTGGTGGGCTTGCTCCGCATTCGATTCTCTGGCTGACTCCGATGGATGCTGTGGCCCTGGATAGTTTGTCTGCCACGACTTCTTGGTCAACGGCAGGTGCCCAATCTCTTGAGGCTTTGGTGACCGACGCGAATGGATGCGCACAGGCTTCGGTCGTTGACCTGGATGTCTTGGCTCCTCCAACCATCGAAGCTGGACCGGATATCGTGCTCTGCAATCAACCGATTCCGGAACAGCTCACGGGATTCAGTCCCGGATTTTCGACAGGAGGAACAGGAGGTTTTTATGGAGTGGATGGAGTGGCTGATGCGGTGACGTCTGACGGTTGGTTTGATCCAGCGATTTCGGGTGAAGGGACCTTTGAGGTGGTCTACGAATTTATGAGTGCGACGACCGGTTGCTCCAATCGGGACACTTTGCTGGTCCAAGTCGTTGCCCCAACCGTGGCGGAAGCCGGCCCCGATGTGACGGTTTGCATCAATGCGCCAGCACTTCAATTGTCAGACTTCAATCCGGCTTCAGGCGGATCGTGGGCTGGCTTGACGGGGGAGGCAAACACAGCCATCATCGACGCGGCCAACGGAATCCTCAATCCACAGGCGCTCAGCGCTGGTAGCCACACCTTTGAAATCACGTTTGGAACTGGAACCTGTTTCTCTTCGGATCAGATGACCGTATTGATTGATCCATTGCCCGAAATCACCTTGGCTTCGGATGATGCCTTTTGTGCCAATGCGGGCATCGTTTCCGTCACGGAAGCAACTCCAGCAGGCGGAATTTGGGACGGAGGAGGCGTGTCGACTGACGGGATGTTCGATGTCTCTCAAGGAGCGGGGATTTACGCCCTCGAATATGCCTACACGGATCCGACGACATTGTGCAGTGATACCGCGGTCCATGAAGTCGAGGTCTTGGAGCTCCCTGCCGTCAATGCGGGGCTGGATATTTCCTTTTGCAACCAGCCCATCCCGGCTCAATTGACGGGTTTCAGCCCGGGATTAACGGAGGGAGGGGACGGAATGTTTTACGGATTGGAGGAGGCGGTTTCCGCAGTTTCAGTGGAAGGGCTGTTTGATCCTTCAGCCTCTGGGCAAGGCACATTTGAAGTGGTTTATGAGTTCACAAGTGACGTGACCGGATGCATGCACAACGACACATTGGTTGTGGAGGTGACTGCGCCCATTGCCATAACGGCGGGAGTGGACACGACGGTTTGCATCAATGCGCCCATGTTGCAATTGGAAGGTTTTTTACCGCTCATTGGGGTGACCTGGTCCGGTGTGTCACCCGATGCTCAAAACGCCCTTGTTGATGCTGCCAATGGTCTTGTCAACCCGCAATTGTTGCCAGCGGGGTCTCATCTTTTTGAGTTGAGTGTAGGAGCTGGCACGTGCTTGTCAACTGATCAACGGGCTGTATTCGTACAATCCTTGCCGGTCATAACGCTCGCTAGTTCCAGTGAATTTTGTGGATACGAAGCGGTCGAACCACTCGCCACGCCATCGCCCAACGGTGGCCTCTGGTTGGGAACAGGATTGGACGATGCTTCGCTTGGTTTGTTCGATACAGATCAGCCGGCGGGCACGTATGCCTTGTCGTATACGTACACAGACCCCTTGACATTGTGCGCTGATACCGTGGCCTATGACGTGGTCATCCATCCCGTTCCAGTTGCGGGTTTTGCTGCGCCCACTTTGGCGTGTATCAACCTGCCCTGGGACATCACGCAAACGACCTCCGGCGGAGACGATGCGGTTTGGCAGTTTGGCAACACGGAAAACTCAACCGAATGGGAACCTGACTACACTTTCCCGTCCATCGGCGTTTTCGATGTGGAAATGGTGGCTTCGAGTGCACAGGGATGTTTGGACACTACGGGAGTTCAAGTCGAAATTACGGCGCCTCCGGTGGCGGATTTTCAGGTTTCCACGGACAATGGCTGTGCGCCACTGGACGTGTCTTTCATCAATGATTCTTATGCACCATTTGCAACCTTTGATTGGGAAGTGAACGGCGAGTTTTTTGCTGATGAAGAGTCTCCGGTGCAGACCTTCCTGGAGGGCCCAGATGTGTTGATTTACGATGTGTTGTTAACGGTTTCCAACCTCTGTGGTTCCAGTTCGGACACCCAACAGATCACCGTGCTTCCCCAGCCTCAGTTGGGATTTGCCTTGCTCGAGGATACGGTATGTTCCCCGTACATCGCAGAGATATTGAATACAAGTTTGGGCAATCCGGATGTGTTGCAATGGGATTTTGGCAATGGTCAAACCGATGTGGGCGGCAATCCATTGTGGCCGACCTACGTGGTGGATGATGAGCCGGTCTTGTTTGAGATTCAATTGACGGGAAGCAACGCATGCGGGTCGGGTGCTTTCAACACAACGATTTTGGTGCAGCCCAATACCACGCAGGCTTTCTTTGATCTGAGCGTCGAGTCAGGTTGTGCGCCGTTGGAGGTGACAGTTGCGGATTTGAGTGTGGATGCCACGCAATTCACCTTTGATTTTGATAACGGGTTCACATCGTGGGACTCGTTGGCAACTTCCGTATTTGAAGATGCCGGCGAATACACCATTACCCAATACATCACCAACGGGTGTTCTTTCGATACCACTTCTGTGACGATTGAAGTATTTGCAGAACCGGTTTTTTCGATGAGTTCGGATTCGCCGGCCTACTGCGAAGGCGAAGAAGGGGTGTTCTTGGTGGAAACCGCCGGATCAGAGACCGTTGATTGGGAGTTTGGTCAGGGCGATTCAGGGGTGGGTGTTGAGGTTTCCCAAGCTTGGGACGACGAAGGGGCGTATTGGGTGGTGGCGACTGTCGCCACGGCTTTGTACGCTTGCATTGCGAGTGACAGCATTTTGGTGGAGGTCCATGCGACGCCTGTTTTGGATGTCTCGGCCGATATCACGTCGGGTTGTGCTCCTTTGGCCGTTTCATTTTCCAATGCATCTGAAGATGCGGACTTTTGGTTGTGGGATTTCGCCGACAATTCCTCCGATGGAATCCTGTTTGAGCTGGATCATACTTTCCCCAATGATGGAACTGAAATCGCGTACTACAACGTCGAAGTCACCGGGTCCACCGTGGAGTCCTGCGAGGCGTCGGCAACGATTCAGATCGCCGTTTTCCCACTGCCCGAAATTTCATTTACATTGGACGC
>JAPKCA010000031.1 GCA_028823145.1 Flavobacteriales bacterium | reverse complement strand
CCACACCATCGGCTTGCAACTACAATTCAGATGCCACGGACGACGACGGCAACTGTACGTATGCTGATGCTGGCTATGACTGCTCTGGCGAATGTCTGGTGGACAGTGATGGCGACGAGATATGCGATCAGGATGAAGTAACAGGCTGCCAAGATGAGGAAGCATGCAACTATGACGCGGACGCTACGGACGCCGGATACTGTGTTGACGCCGCTACGAACTACGATTGCAATGGTGCTTGTTTGAACGACACGGACAACGATGGTATATGTGACGAGTTGGAGGTTGCGGGTTGCACCACACCATCGGCTTGCAACTACAATTCAGATGCCACGGACGACGACGGCAACTGCACGTATGCTGATGCAGGATATGACTGCGACGGCAACTGCTTGTTAGACTGGGACAGTGATGGTATTTGCGACAATTTGCAACTTGAAACCCTACTTAACAACTTGGAGTTTGGGCTGTATTGCGGAGCTAGTACCATTTGGAGTCCAGAGTTTCAACAGTGTCTACCAATTGACAACTGTCCAGCTGACCTCGACGGTGATCAGTCTATTGGAATAGGTGACCTGTTGATTTTCCTAGGTATGTACGGTTCCGATTGTCCAGAATGAGCTGAATAGATGTCTTTGATGGCCGCTGTTCATTTAAGGAATTTTTGATTTTGGGAGGGGTGACCCGATTGGGTCACCCCTACTCCTTTTCTTCCGATATAATTGGAACAACTTGGATGTTTCTTCATCTGCATTTTACTGTGCAGTAGTTATTTTGGTCTAAAAAGTTCCTGATGCACCTTTGACACATGCGAAATCTCATTCTGTTTTTCGGTCTTTTGACCTGTGCAACATTTTCTCCTGTTCAACTTTTAGCACAACGCGTGCTGGTCATCGGCATTGATGGCACCCGATCCGATTGTTTAGAGGCCGCTGAGACGCCCAACCTAGATGCACTCATTGCCAATGGGATATTCAGTCCCGATGCTCTGAATGGGGACATTACTAGCAGCGGCCCGAGCTGGTCTAGCATTCTGTGTGGTGTGCAATCTGACCAACATGGAGTCACCGACAACAGCTTTAGCGGAAGCAATTACGACCTCTACCCTTCCTTTCTCAAGCGATTGGAAACATGGAATTCCAGCTTAAATACCGCATCCATTTGTCACTGGGGTCCCATCAACGATTACATCGTCTCAGATGGCGCCGATGACGTCATAAACGTCTCATCGGATGAAGAAGTACGGGACATCGCAGTACAGCTGCTCTCTTCTGACGATCCCGATGCGATATTCTTGCATTTTGATGACGTGGACATCACGGGACATGGAAACGGTTATGGGGTAAACTTCGCCCCCTACATCGCGGCCATCGAAGGAGTCGATGCCCTCATTGGTGATGTTCTTTCAGCTTTGGAAAGCAGGGATAATTACGCAGCTGAGAATTGGGGCATCATGGTGACCACAGACCACGGAGGAATTGGATTTGGTCATGGAGGTAATTCCATTGATGAGCAAAATGTTTTTTTCATCGCCAGTGGAGTGAATATCCCAACAGCATTGATTTTAAAAGACACCCTGGACATTTTGCCAGTTCCTGAGAATTGTTTGGGAGGCACGGGAGCGGAATTGACATTCGCTGGCGACGGCGCCCATGTTTCGGTTCCCGAACACACTGACTTTGCCATGGGCGCTGAACAAGATTTTTCAGTGGAAATCCGAATTCGCACCAATTCCACTCCGGACGTCGCCATTGTCGGAAACAAAGACTGGGGTTCAGGCACCTATCCCGGATTTGTGTTTTCGTTCGAATATCCTTCAGGTCCAGCGTGGAAAGTAAACATTGGAGACGGCAGTAACCGAGCAGATGCGAATGCTTCTGTCGGGATAGATGATGGCCAATGGCACACGCTTTCCTGCACGTTTGATCGTGATGGCATGATGAGGCTTTACACCGATGGGGAGTTTATCACAGAGGAAAGCATTGCAGATGTAGGAAACATCGACGTCGGTGAAGGATTGCGATTTGGCGCAGACATCAATGGTGGATATCCAACCAATGGAAGTCTCGCAGAAGCGCGCTTTTGGAATGGCATCCTGAGTGATGATGCTATCTCCGACTGGCATTGCGCCCCCCTAGACGAATCACATCCAGCATGGAATGATTTGACGGGCTATTGGAAACTCGATGAAGGCGAAGGAGCTACGGAAGTATTGGATGCATCGGGCAATGGGCACGATGGTGCAATCAATGGAGCTTTATGGCAATTCCCTTCGGAAATGGTGACGTGGGACTACAGCAATACGCCTCGCCTTGTCGATGTCGCAGTCAGCGCAATGACCCACATGTGTTTGGCCATTGATCCCGAATGGGATTTGTTGGGCATCAGTTGGCTGGAGGGTTGCTCAAGTACAGGAATTGATTCCGAGTCGCCTAAACCTTCCGTTTCACTCTACCCGAATCCCGGGAATGACGAGCTCTACATCGACTCCGAAGAGACCATTCTAAACGTACGTATTTACAGTATTGTTGGAGTGTTGGTTGCATCGTCTCAGCCAACGCTAAACCCCGTTGTGATCCATGCCGATGAGCTGACTTCTGGATTGTATGCCGTTCAAATTCAGACCTCCGCCGGTTGGCAAAGACGAAGCTGGATCAAGCAATAAAGGAGCATCAACAATCCATTTTAATCGAATTCCATTTATGAGGAATTCCACGCTCACTCCTAGCCAAATGTATTGGCGAACGAACCTTCGGTACTTGGTCGTTTTGTTATCTATCTGGTTTGCCGTTTCGTTTGGTGCGAGCATTTTGTTTGTAGAAGAGCTCAATGCGTTCCGTGTCGGTGGATTTAAGCTCGGATTTTGGTTTGCGCAGCAAGGTTCCATTTACACGTTTGTGGTGTTGATTTTTGTTTACATCCGGCTCATGAATCGCTTGGATGCTGCATACTTGAATGCGTCCGAACTGAGCGAAAGCGGTGCTGAACAAAAATCAATGCCGTAATGGATTTGCAACTTTGGATTTGGATCGCCGTCGGCCTGAGCTTTGCGCTTTACATAGGCATTGCCATTTGGTCGCGTGCGTCATCGACCAGTGAATTTTATGTGGCGGGAGCATCGGTCCACCCCATTGCCAATGGCATGGCGACTGCCGCGGACTGGATGTCTGCCGCATCGTTCATTTCCATGGCCGGCATCATCTCGTTCCAGGGATACGACGGGTCGGTGTACTTGATGGGCTGGACGGGGGGCTACGTCCTCTTGGCGCTGTTGCTTGCCCCCTACTTAAGGAAATTTGGGAAATTTACGGTTCCCGATTTCATTGGAGACCGTTACGGATCACAGACAGCTCGAGGGTTGGCCATTTTTTGTGCTTTGATCGTTTCATTCACTTACATCGCTGGGCAAATGCGTGGCGTGGGCGTGGTATTCTCGCGGTATCTGGAAGTCGATATCACAACCGGTGTCTTGATCGGCATGGGCATCGTGCTGTTCTATGCGGTGCTTGGAGGCATGAAAGGGATCACGTACACACAGGTTGCGCAATACTGTGTGCTCATTTTCGCTTACTTGGTTCCAGCCATCTTCATCTCATTTCTATCGACAGGCTATGTCCTTCCGCAGTGGGGGTTTGGCGCGGCGGGCCCAGATGGAGTCTACTTATTGGACCAATTGGATGGACTTCACCGTGAGCTGGGGTTTCATGAGTACACGACGGGCAACAAATCCGTGCTCGATGTGTTTTTCATCACCATGGCCTTGATGGCAGGCACGGCCGGGCTTCCGCACGTCATTGTGCGGTTTTTTACCGTCAAGCGGGTCAGCGATGCACGACGATCTGCGGGATGGGCTCTGTTGTTCATCGCCATTCTTTACACCACCGCCCCGGCCATTGCCGTGTTTGCCAGAACCAACCTCATTCAAACGGTCAGTGAACAACCTTATGCCGAATTACCCGACTGGTTTGACAAATGGGAGACCACGGGACTCATTCAATTCGACGACAAGAATCAGGATGGATTGATTCAGTATGTGGCTGATCCGGAGGCCAATGAATTGAAGGTCGATGCTGATATCATGGTGCTCGCCAACCCTGAGATTGCTCAACTGCCCAATTGGGTCATTGCCCTACTCGCAGCTGGCGCTCTCGCTGCAGCACTCTCTACAGCCGCAGGACTGCTCCTGGTCATTTCTTCGGCGGTGTCCCATGATTTAATCAAACGCATGATTCACCCAGAGGTGTCGGAAAAAACCGAATTGATTGCGGCTCGATTATCAGCTGTAGGCGCTGTTTGCCTTGCGGGTTATTTTGGGATACATCCCCCCGGATTTGTGGCCGCAACCGTTGCCTTGGCCTTTGGTCTGGCTGCTTCGTCATTTTTTCCAGCCATTGTTCTCGGTATTTTTTCCAAGCGCATGAACAAAGAAGGTGCGATTTCAGGAATGGCCATTGGGGTCTTGCTCATGCTTTTCTACATGACCAAGTTCAAATTTGGTTGGTTTGGCGGCGGCACAGAAGCTGATTGGTGGTGGGGCATTTCCCCTGAAGGATTCGGGACATTTGCTATGCTGGTCAATTTCGTAGTGGCCATTGGAGTCAGCCGGTTCACACCAAGCACATCCATCGAAATCCAGGAATTAATCGCAGAAATTCGAAAGCCCTGATTTCGATCGTTAAACCCGCCAAATGTTGGCGGTCTGGACCCTACTTAAGAAGGAGGGGCATAGCCCCTCCTTCTAGTATGAAATTTATAATTCGTATTCGGAAGTATTATTTAAGCTCTACCACTTTAAAGAATCCTCTTGAAGAAATGAATCCTCCAGTCGCTCCGTATATATCCTTAATTCCTACTTGGATATCAGTCGAAGGACTGATAATTGCATTCATCGTTGGCTGATTGATTGTCGTTCCTGTTGAATTCACAGTCCTTTGGTATGCCTCAGATCCAATACTTGCATTATTCGTTTTATCGTAGAATACAAAAGAATAACTTATAGAAGAAGTTGTAGTATGCATGTATACTGCACCTTCCAACTCATAGGTCTTACCTGCCTTCAAAGTAAACTCATTCGTTACTGAATTGTATGATACACCGTTCACAGTAATTGGTGGATTAAAACTAACATATCCAGACTCGATAGCATTTGGTTGAACAAAAAGGTATTCTGGTTCCGTCGCTGTCGAGCTGATCACTCCAGTGGAAATATCTATTCCAAAGCCTGCTGTATACGTTTCTGCTGCTGCTTGAGCTTCAAGTGCAGCCACCTTGTTTTGCAATTCTAGGATGATACTCTCCAATTCAAACACATTCAAGGTGGCGTGTGCCTTGGATCCGATTAAAGCTCTATCCACTTGAGCGCTCATGGAAAAGGCTACGAAACAACAAATTATCCCGACTAAATTCTTCATTATATCGACATTAGTGGATTACGATACAGATAAAATGTAAGCAAAGTGCAATAGAACCTTTGAATTATCAGTAAGAATTGTGAAGTCATACACTCCTGACCAGTTACCCACGCAAACAAAACGCAAACCAACGCCCCCCATTTTTGGAATGGACTCTTACACGCTTTTCGGCCACATCGTTGGCATTGTCTATCGTTGCTACTAACACCAGTTTCAAGATGTGCCTACGAAAGAATCCACCGATTCAAGACTCTACTTCCTTTCGGGTGGTGAAGATGCCGCTGACGCCTGCTGAGCAAAAAGCACCCTATACCGCAACTCACGGAAGCAAAAACCCCGTAAGTCATTGACTTACGAGGCTTCGTGAAATTTGTTGGCGGTCTGGACGAGACGTAAAATCAGGTTTGACCGCCGTTTCAATCAGTTCATTCCGTCACATTCTTACATTGAATGGCTTCAACAGTTGAACTAGGCTCCATCAGGCTAGTCATTGTCGAAATTCCTGTCTCAAAATAAGTTACCATTTCATTGCTCAGCTGAGGGTTTGAGATCATAAAGTCAATCAGAGGATAGCTTTTCAGATCTATTCCCGTCATTTCTTTCAAAGCGATCTCCACTTTTGCTCTCATATCTAAATCAGCTTCAAACGATTTGTTTCTGAAATATTGTTCAATCTTATCAGGGTGGGTTGAAGAAACAGTCATTTCAGAATTCATTTCAGAATTCATTTTGTCTTTAGCAGCCTTTCTTTTCCCTGCAACCTTTCCTTTCCCTGAGGTATTGTACAGTCTTGCAATAAACCTGCGATCCAATTTCTCTAGTGAAGTTTGGATTACGTTCAATGTCTGTTGCATTTCATCAATAACATCCCCCATATTATCCTGGTTTATTCCAACTGCAGTGTTGATTGAATTAACGTAGTTCTCGGGATTGCTTTGCTCCCAGGCAACGCCCACAATACGTTTGTAATCCAGTGCCTTCATGTGAGTTGGATTTACCGCTATTCCAAATCCATCCGAGTTTCCACTAGGCAAGATGTAATCACCAATTTCAACATTACCGGTTACTCTTACTGGCACTTGTCCCATAAACGCGACCTTTTCCATTGAAGACTCGCCTTCTTCAGCCATTGGCATGTTTCCAAGCACAATTGGCGCAGTAGAAATAACCATAAATTTCTCTGCATGTTCGAACGTTTTAGAAACTTTGCCCCCGATAACGCCGACAATCTGACCGCAACTCAAGGTTTCAGCCTGATCAAAGCGTGCTAACCATTCAGCATAATCACCGGCCCCTGATTCGAATGAAATTCCTAGATTTGCTTGAGAAAAGCCCGTAAGGAGAATCATTTGATTTGATTGTGAGACCAAAGCAATCGCAGCTGAAACAATATCCTCAGGATCCAAAGGACTCATCAAAGCAGAAGCTTGTTGTGCCATATTTGCCATGAGACCAATCGTAGCTGACAAAACATCTTGGGAGTAATTCGAATAAAGCATCGAAGCCTTTAGGTCCGCGTCAGTTTCACCATAGACGCTTGAAGCATTAAGATTCGTCTTCCACGTATCCCAATAAGTATTGGAACCAATTTCCACCCCCGCAGCACTATTAGGTCTCGAATAGAGTTTGTTTGATACATCAGAAAATAGCGCATAAGCGTCTGTATCAAACCCCAGACCTGTCTGTCCAGTACCTGAAATAAAACCCAGGATATCGCCTTCTAACAAAGCCAGAAGTCCAGCGCTGAGCCCTATACTCGGTAATTCTCCTCCTGAAAAAGTTACAGTCGGCAATGATCCAATGTTAAGTGTCGGAAGTGATTCAACGTTAAGTGTCGGAAGTGTCGGAAGTGAGCCAGAGGAAAGTGATGGAAAAGAAATGTCCAAGGGTATAACGTCAAATGATCCTCCACTAAGAGAAGGGAGACTTCCGATACTTCCTCCACTAAGAGAAGGCAGGCTTCCTCCAGTAAGAGAAGGAAGGCTTCCTCCAGAAAAATTTATTGTAGGGAGTTCTCCTATATTAATATCCAAAAAGAGTGAAGCGGGAAAAAGGGCGGATTTAGCCATAAGACCACCTCCCGCATACATAACATCCATGGGGTCCAAGGAAACCAATGCACCTAGAAATGGAGGTATCTCTGTCACCATCGGAGTAAGAACTCCAATTAGATCCTGTATACCCAAATCCGCATCTCCCATTCCTTCAATTCTTCCAGTTTGTTCGAGCGCATCATTGTGGTCCCTTCTCCAAAAAGACACATAGTTATTTCCACGATGTGAGCGATTGTCAAACTCCGTTTCAGTTCCCCATTGCGACTTAACTTCTATAGCTAAACCTTGCTCACTGCCCTTAATCAATACAGGAAAGGATGATGGAATCAATTGCATACTCACGTCACCATTGGCAGCTTCCAAAGTTGCTCTATCTAGACTCACGTCAAAAACAATTTGTTCAGAAGAAATAAAAGAAGTTGTGCCCGCCGTGACCGATAAGCCATCATTGAGCGTGGAGGCACCTGTAACACCCAATGTGTTGCTCAAAACAGTGGCACCTGTAACACCCAATGTGTTGCTCAAAACAGTGGCACCTGTAACACCCAATGTGTTGCCCAAAACAGTGGCACCTAAGACATCCAACGTACCGTCAATGTCAGTGACGTCCAAGTCCGATATACCGTCAACATCAATAGATTCAGCTAGAATCACACCCCCTCCTTGTCTCAAGGAATCAGTCCGCAACATCAATGAGTCCAGCTTAATGTCCAAGCGAAATATATTCAGAGCAGTATTGGCACTATTCCCAGTGGAATACTTATCAAGCACAGACGAATGAATATCCACTTGCGCATTCAGATTGGTCCCGTTCATCAGAGAAAACAATCCTACGATAGCAACGCCTAAGGATAAGCGGCATAACGAATAGAGTGGGGATAGAGTATTTGAATTCTTCATTTGTTCTCCAAAGTAAGATGAAAGTTAATTTTCTGATGTCTAATATACGCATTAGCTAGCTCAATTCATACTAAATGAGGGGGTCATTTGACATTAGCTGGCCTAAGTATGTGCGAAAAATGAATGATCGCAACATAGTCAGCCCTTCACGGCATGCAACGGGTCAGCTGCATGGATCTTTACACATCGCTCACTGGGTTCGCCCGAACTGGTTTTCGGCGGGGTCGACCCGAGGCAATTGCTCCAACCGCTCCCTGAATTCATTTTCTGAAATGATTGGAATCGCTTGGTCTTGGCAACGTTTGTATTTGGCCGCACCCATTCGCTCATCGGCCACCAAGAAATGCAGGGAAGCCGACATGAATCGGCTATTGATCAATCCAAACGACTTCGCCACGCGCTTCAACTTCTTTTTCTTATCGAGCGAAAATCCGCTCATGATGAACCGTTGGCCCTTTGCCAAAGCACCCAACTCCCCTGTTGGACTCCAGACGACCAAATCATCGGAGTAATTTTTGCCCTCCTTCTTTTTGGGTTTCACTGCCTTCTTTTGCAATCCGTGAACTCCTTTCAACTGGATGGTGTGAGGATTCCATTGCATTTCATCCACCAATTTTCCCCAATCCTGAATTCCTTTTTCAGTCGACAACCGATTGACAATGGCCGCACAAACACGCGCATCGCTTTCCGGATTGTGGTGATCTAAGGCCCATTCGAAATGTTTCGCAACGAACTTGATTCCGTGTTTTTCTATGTCAGGCCAACCTTTTCGGGCGAGCTCTAGGGTGCAGTACATCACAGGAATGGCCGAATCTTGCATCTCGTGATGCACAAATGCTGACGCCAGGTGTTTGCATTCCACCATGGAGGCGTTGTGCGCTACAACCGGCAACCCCTCGATCATCGGCTGGATGTGGTTCCAGATTTCAGGAAAGGTGGGGGAGTCCAACGTATCATTGAGCGAATAGGAAAAATTCCATCGCTGCCAATCACCAAATGACTCAACGACTGGACGGATGAGCGATCGAAAATGAGCAATCTCTTCGGACCCGTTCATGACAACCAAGCCAATCTCGCAAATGTTTCCTATATCACTGGTTGCACATTCCAAGTCCAACGCCACATACCGCAAATTCCCCATTCCTGTTTCTATTTTTACCACCAATCCCCTTACGAAGCCGAAGGGGTTTAGGTTTCCATCATGATCAATAATTCACCGTAGTCAACAACAGCTACCCCCAAAGCCTCAGCCTTTTCGCGTTTGGAGCCCGCCTTTTCACCCGCAACCAAAAAATTGGTTTTCTTACTCACCGAACCCACGACCTTTCCACCTTCTCGGCGGATATGATCGGCCAACTCCTCCCTAGGAATAGGATGTGTTCCAGTGATGACAAAGGTTTTCCCAGCCAAGGAATCTCCTTTGTTTTCTCCCCATCCATCTTCCATTTCCAATTGCAAACCCGCCATTTTCAACCGCCGTATCGACGCTTGCGATTCTGGATCTTGAAAGAAGGCCCGAACGCTCCGCGCAATTTCTGGCCCCACACCGTGTACAGCAGCCATGTCTGCCTCTTCTGCTGCCATCAACACATCCACATGGCCAAACTGCTGGGCCAGCAATTCAGCTGTCTCCGCCCCCACATGCCGAACTCCCAAGGCAAACAGAACGTGAGAAAAAGGCTGGGCTTTGGATGATTCTAAGGCCTGCAGCAAGTTACTCAATTCCAGCTCTCCCAACCGCTGACGTGTGCGTGGAGTCAACCGATGCAAAAACACCAACAGCGCCTCCCAATCCGAAGGTTCCATTCCCCAACCATCACGCTGAAAATCCAATGCATGGGAGCCCTGAATCAATTCATCTGCGAACTCAACGTGCGATGCTGCATCCATGACCGCAGCTTGGTTGGGATAAGCGGAGAGAGCGATGGCCAACGCCTCCTGCCAAACCCCGAACTTATCTGGACAAGGAAAGGGCAACACACCATGCATTTTCCATGCCTTCTCCTCGTTACCGAGCGCATTCCAATAATCAGCAACCGCCGTTTTGGTCACACCTGCGTGTTCAGAATTTGGATGCCGTTTACCCTGCGCATTCCGGTAAAACCAATTGACCAAGGCATGCAAGCGTTGGACAACCTCCACCTCACCCGTAGGTGACGCATCGGTCCATTTGTACGAGACAGTTTGTGCTCTCCAAGCGGCGTCACTTCGTGACGGCAAATCATACAAGTCTGCATAATTCAACACCCCCCCCTTTCGCACCAACAAGTCAATGATTTCAGGGCCCAACCCTTCGATATTCATCGCCTTTCGGCTGACAAAATGCTCAATCCGCCCGCGAACTTGCGGAGGACAACTGTTCGCGTTGGGGCAATAGTGTTTTGCTTCTCCTTCCTTTCGAATCAATTCCGTTTGGCACTCTGGACAATGGGTGATGTACATGATCTGCACACTGTCTTTTGGACGTTCATTCAATTCGACACCAACCACTTTGGGGATAATCTCCCCCCCCTTTTCCACTTGGACGGTATCTCCAATGCGGGCATCCAGCGCGGCAATTTGATCGGCATTGTGCAACGACGCACGTTTCACGGTGGTACCGGCCACCAACACTGGTTTGAGGTTCGCCACCGGCGTAATGGCGCCAGTCCGGCCCACTTGGTACGTGATGGCCTCCAACAACGTCGTGACCTGCTCCGATTCAAATTTGAAAGAAATCGCCCATCGGGGAGATTTAGCCGTCAACCCCAATTCCCTCTGCTGGTGATAATCGTTGACCTTGATAACCACCCCATCAATGGCAAACGGAAGGGTATGACGGGCTTGGTCCCAAAATGAAATAAAATCCAAGATGCCACTGATTTCCTTGGTGGTTTCAATCATACGTTTCGTGGTGTCCGGAACCGGAAAGCCCCATTGTCCAGCTACTTTGACAGAATCAGCATGATTCTTCAAGCCCGTCTCCCCTAACACACCGTACAGGAAACAAGCTAAGCCACGGCTCGCAACCACTTTGCTGTCCTGGCTCTTCAGGGTTCCTGCCGCTGTATTCCGGGGGTTCGCAAAGGAATCCTTTCCAGCCGCCACTTGTTTGGCATTCAACGCTTCGAAGGCCGCCCATGGAAATACAATTTCTCCGCGAATTTCAAACAGGGAAGGCACATCATCGTTCAACACCAATGGAAGGGTTCGGATGGTTCGCACATTGGTCGTGATATCTTCCCCCACGCTACCATCTCCTCGTGTCAGTGCTTGCGTCAATTTCCCATCTTCATACGTCAAGCTGACCGCCACTCCATCGTATTTCAATTCCATCACAAACTCAACCGAATCGCCTTCAAGCAATCGATCCACGCGTCCTGCCCACTCAGCAATATCATCTGAATTGTAGCTATTTGACAACGAAAGCATCGGCTGCCGATGTTGAACCTTTTTAAACTTTTCTGTCAAATCTCCGCCCACGCGTTGCGAAGGAGAATTTGGGTCGTACAATCCAGGATACTGGGACTCCAATGCCGCAAGCTCATCCATCAACCGATCAAATTCACGATCCGAAATCACAGGTAAAGACACTACGTAATACCGATGGTTGTGGGCATGCAGTTCCGCTCTCAATGCGTCCAACCTCAGGCGAACTTCATCCATTGGAACATGCTCATTTGACATGGTTTAAAATTAGAACGATGTGCTCAATGGTTGAAACAAATGAAGCGACAATTGCACGGAAGAAATCCACAATTTCATAGGATAACCCAACCAGGGGCCCCTGCTGAACGCAACGGCACAGGACTTACTTTGCTTATTGGATTCAAGCACCCGAATGCGATTCAATTTCCGAAAATTATCTGACTTTCATTGGCCTTCTCCAAGCACTCCCTTTTGGTGCTGCTGGGGCTTCTCCGCAGGAATTGCCTTGCTGCTATCTGGATGTTCCGCACTCAACTTCAACACCCGAGCAACATTGGTGGTTTCGCATGATCAGACGGACAGTGTCTTAATTAGCACGGACGAATGGTCCTGGGAAAAGGGGTTTTACTACCAACCAGAAGGCCTTGATTCAACCGTGGTCCGATTGGACAACAGCGAAGCAGTCCACTTAATCCGAGCGGAGAAACCGGGACATTTCCCAAGTGTGACCCCGCTCTTTCCCGATTACATGAATCCTCTCAAAGTCTTGGATCTGGGATTGGCCATCGGCGGGGCCTTAACCACAGCCGTTGGATTGTCTCAAGAAAACGGGAGAATCATCACAGGCGCGGGAATTTTTACTGGGTTTTTCAATGGATTGGGTTTGTTTGCTCAACCCAAACGAGTGTATGCCAAACATTACATCCTTCCCTCTCCACCAAGCATGCCTGAAGCCTCACCAACGGATCCGATGGTTCGGATTGAGGGTTTTCACATGCGGATTCCGGAAGGCGGACATTCTTGGAAATATTTTGAAGACATGCCACGCTATGATGCCAACAAGGTTCAATTCGTAAGCGCTTCAGAAGAATCTGTTGAAATCCAGTATTCCAACCTGGACGAGGATTTATCGAAAACCCTGCAGCGTCAGGGATTTCAACCAGAAGCAACGGAAGGCATGTTTCATCGAGATGATGCCGTTCAAATCTCGGGTGAACTGAACGAAGTCCAGGAGCACCGAGTACAAAGCGTGGTTCGTTATCAACTGTCTACGGACTGGTGGGTGTACAACTCGTATGGCATGAACACCGACACCATCCACGTCGACAACCTCTCCAATTGGGCACTTTACAATTTCTCTGACCCAGGCTTTGATCGGGACTTGGTCGCCGAAGCATTGACCGAGTCCATGTTCATCGCCATAGAAAATCCGCGAATGTTTCGCAACATGCGAACCAAAGAAGATTTGGAAGGAAAGTGGACCGAGAACTGGGAGACTATTCATCTTCCTTACGTTGATCAACCAGCGGGGAAAGTCTCCAAAGCCATTGCGTCAGTGGTGACCATTGACGCTGCGGATGGACATGGCAGCGGGTGCATTATCTCCGAAAACGGGTACATCGTCACCAACTACCATGTTGTTTCGGACACTTCATTGCTTTACACGGTCTATTTCCAAGACGGTCGTGCTAAAACTGCTGAAATCGTGCGCTACCACCCGGTGTTCGACTTGGCACTGTTGCATGTCGACACCACAGGCCTTCAGCCTTTCCACATCGATCTCGATGAGACCATCGATGTTGGAGAAGAGACCTATGCGATGGGGACTCCATATGACATTGACTTGGGGGCCTCGGTCACCAAAGGAATTGTTTCAGGCAAACGAAAAGATGGAACGCGAACATTGATCCAAACCGATGTAAGCATCAGTCCCGGCAACAGCGGTGGCGCATTGGTGAGCTCGAATGGAACCTTGATCGGGGTGGTCAATGAAAAGGTGCTGGGTATGGGCGTCGAAGGCATCGGATTCGCCATCCCTGCACATTTCATTGAAGAAGCGTTGATGATTGAATTCAATCCCTGACCGAATCATCGCCGGATCGCCAGCACCATTCGAGGTGCATTTTGCATATCCTGTTCCACCCGAACATTCTCCCATTCGCCAGAATCTTCTAACCAAGCGGCGACAGCATGCGAAAAATTGCGGTGGCATTCAAACCCCAAGAGCCCACCCGAACACAACCAACCCTCGGACACCGCTCGTGAACCGATAGCCTTGTAAAAAAGCAGCGGCTCTTCGTTGGGAACAAACAAGGCCAATTCCGGCTCATGCCGGGTCACCCGCATCGTCATTTCCTGTTTTTCTAATTGTGGGATGTATGGAGGATTGGACATCAACACATCAAACGACCAGTCCGGCATCGGACTCCCATTGATGAGGTCGTGAAGCACCCAGTCAATTTGGACCAAACCGAGGTGTGCCGCATTTTCTTGGGCCAAAGCCAATGCAGCATCGGAAACATCGCACGCCATGACGTCATCTTCTGGTCGGGCATGTTGCCAAGCCAACGCCATACACCCACTTCCTGTTCCCAAGTCTAAAACGTTGCATTGTCCTTTTTCTTGGGTTTCCTTCAACAGCAGGCGAACCAATTCTTCCGTCTCAGGCCGAGGAATCAAACCCCGCGCGTCAACTTGCAATTCGAGCCCCATAAAAGATGCAGAAGACAAAATGTATTGGATGGGCTCGCCTTCCATAAATCGGTCTGCCCAAACGGCCAACTGATCCAATTGTGATTCACTCGCAAGCCATGGGAGCATCAACCGTTCAGACCGAGACATACCACTGCTTTTATCCAGCATCAGTCGGATGATTGAGCGCAATTCACGCTCTTCACTCAACATTTCCATTCGTTGCATCAACCACGTTTGTACATCGTGGTTCACATTGCTAGCCGGCCAGGGTCCTTGACCACGCCTCACCATGCTCAATCGTTTTCCTGACCAAAGGCACGATCACCCACTAGCAATCTCGCTGAAGCGACATTGGTTGCCAAAGGAATATTGTGCACATCACACTGACGCAACAACATGTTAATGTCAGGCTCGTGAGGGTGCTTGCCCATGGGATCGCGGAAGAAAACAACCGCATGCACATGGCCTTCCGTAATGCGGGCAGCAATTTGGGCATCACCCCCCAATGGGCCACTGGCTAGGCGCTCGACTTCAAAGCCTGTGTTGGCCACCTGTCCTCCCGTCGTTCCCGTGCCGACGAGATGAAATTGTTCAAACCATGCTCGGTGCTCTTGAACAAACGACACCAGCGCTTCTTTTTTTCCGTCGTGAGCGATCAACGCGATGGTCTTGCTTTTCATGGATGCAATGGTGTTGCCCAAACAGTCGCGGAATGTTCAGGAATGGTTACGCTTTGCGCTGAAGCGATGCCCCCCCATACCGCAACCAAGTTGGAATCCAAGTTCAGGTTCAGGGTACGTGGAACATCACTCAAATTGACCGCGACATGCACTTCGCTTGCCCCCTTCGCCCTTTTCCAAGCCAGCACTTCGTCTTCGACGACAAGCCATTCCGGCCAGCCACCGTAAGAGCCATTCCACAGCGCCTCTTGGTTATGATGCAAGTCATTGATCATGGTATACAACGCCACTTTGGTTGGGGCAGTCCAATCGATCGTATCCTTTTCAAAAAACCTCAATCGCTTAGGATTTCCTGCTTCTTGCCCAGAGTACACGAGCGGCATCCCCAATAAAGTTCCAGCCAAAACTGCCATCGCATCACCGTTTTCTCCCATGCGCTCTTCGATGGTGCCGTTCCATGAATTTTCATCGTGGTTGGTCACAAACATCATGCGATACGCTTCCTGGCCAAACAGCTCCAAATCCCTATCCACAGCAGACCGAATAGAGTCCGCAGACCATTCTTTACGTGCCACTTGATTCATGACATGATGCATATGCCAAGCATACGACATATCGAACGCGCGTTCATGATGCTCCGACACCTCGGCCTCTGCGAGCATAAACACATCGGGTTTGATTCGTTCCAACTGACGGCGCACTTTGTCCCAAAATGCCGTGGGGACCTTTTCAGCCACATCGCAGCGAAAACCATCAATGTCTGCTTCATCAACCCAATATTCCATCGCGTGTGCCATGGCATCGTAAAGCCCATTGTTTTGTCCATGTTCCCAATCCAGTTGAGTCACATCCCACCAGTCGGTGCCTGTCGGTGGCTGCAAATTCCCCGCTTCGTCCAATAAGAAAAAGGACCGATGCTCTTCGGTCCAATGGCTATCGAATGCCGTATGGTTCGCAACCCAATCCAAAATAACACGCATTCCCAGATCGTGCGCATCACGGACCAGCGCACGTAAATCTTCCAAATCACCAAAGTCCGGATTTACAGCGAGGTAGTCCTGCGCACTGTATGGTGAGCCCAAACTCGAAGAGCCCGGTTCTACCATATAGTTGTTTGCATTTTCACCGCCCTTGCGGTTGAGGTCTCCAATGGGATGAATGGGCATCAGCCACAGAATATCCACTCCCAGAGCTTTCAACCGAGGCAAATCTGCAGCAAATGCATTGAACGTTCCTGCTGCAGTATGTTGACGCACATTGACTTCATAGATGGTCGCATTTTTCGACCACTCGGGATGACTAAGCCGATCTCCTTGAATGCCCTGACCAACAGACAGAGACGTACTCGTTGGCTCATTGACTGCTGATGGTCCACATGACAGCCAAAGAATGGCCACGCAGGAGACTTTCAACAACCGAATCAATTGATTCATCTGCGCTTTAACATGAACTATGAATCGCATGGTCAAAATAAGGTAGGTTGAACGGAGTCTTGGTCGTCATTTTTGGAACCCGATGCCGCTGAAGGAGATTCATCGTGAGAATCCATTTCGTCCTGCAGTTGATTAGAATTCTGAACAATCTCTTCTTTTTTGGGCGCAGGTGCCCCAACTGATTGTACTTGAGAAGCGGCCTTTTCTTCAAGTTCTGGAATGGGCGGATCCAAGAATACCTCCGTTACTGGCAGTGAACTCAGTTTGTTGCCCAAGGCACGCAAACCTTTGATGGCAATGAATTTGGAAAGATCAATGACCTCGTCCTCGCGATCACGGGTTTCTTTGAAACGACGGTTGAAACGAATACGGGCCTGTGGCTGAAAATCTGTGGACACAATTCCGAGACGAGACTGCTCATGATCCCCAATGAACCGGAATGGCTTTTGAACCACTTCTGGCAAGAATCGCTTCGCATACCAGTCTTCTTTTTCCCCTTCATAATACACCACCGAAACAGGTTGATTTGGATTCCACTTTTCAAGGTGAATCATTTTGTCACCAAATCGGGTGCTTAAGTCAAATCCAGAGAGCACATATTCTCCGGTCGAGAGGAATACTATGATTCGATCGTCCGCTCGGAATTTCCCGAGCAATTCACCCCGACCATCCCCATTCAATGTCCTGACAGTTTCATCGTACCAGACCTTCATGGCACCCAACGTCGAAACCCCGGCTTCATCCATTTCAATCTTTCGGATGGCATGCTTTGATACAAGATTCCCTCCTGCTGAGCGTCCGCGAATCGCGATCTCTGAAAAATCAAGGTTCAATTTGAGTTTTTTCAACCGCGGGCTGGAGCGCAAAAACACGGTCACTGTCTCAGCTTCTCCATTGGGGTTGGCTGTCAAATAAAGGATCCGCGATTTGGGGGATCCTTTGGTGATGTTGTATTCCCGGTCCCGGGTGATCGAAGGCACGTTGAATCGTTTGATCATGCTCCGACCGGAAGCACCATCGAGGTAAATGCCGTTGTAAACCGTTCTCTCTTCACCTCGTTTCCAAACCCCCACATGGAGGAGATCCTTTCCGAAAAAGGCCTTTTGGCTCACCTTGCTGACCTGCATGATTCCGTCCTTTCGAATCGTGATAATATCGTCAATGTCACTGCATTCACCTATGAATATGCCTTCACCGCGCTTCATCCCAATGCCCACAAACCCCTCCTCCATCTGAGCATACAGCTTCGCATTGGCAACTGCAACTTCAGCACGAGCAATGGATTCAAAAGAGCGCAATTCCGTTTTCCGTTCCCTTCCCGCACCGTATTTCTTTTTAAGCATCCGAAACCACGTAATGGCATATTCCGTGAGGTGATTCAAATGGTGGTTGACTTGGTCAATATCTCCTTCTAGGCCTTCAATCACTTGGTCCGCCTTGAAGGCATCAAACTTCGAAATGCGCTTGATCCTAATTTCCGTTAATCGCGTCACATCTTCGTCCGTCACCTCGCGCAACAAGTGCTTGGTGAACGGCTTCAAGCCCAAGTGAATAGCAGATAGGATGTCTTCCCAAGTCTCGCATTCTTCAATGTCCCGGTAAACGCGATTTTCAATGAATATTTTTTCAAGTGATGCAAAATGCCATTTCTCATGCAATTCACCCAACTCAATTTCCAATTCCAGTTTCAACAAATCCTTGCTTCTCGCCGTGCTGATCCGCAACAACTCAGAAACCCCCAAAAAATGAGGTTTATCATCCAAAATGACAGTAGAATTCGGTGAAATGCTCACTTCACAATCTGTGAATGCAAAAAGCGCCCCAATCATTTTATCCGGACTCACATTGTTGGCCAGCTGAATGACAATTTCCACTTCATTGGCTGTGTTGTCCTCCACCTTTTTAATCTTAATCTTGCCTTTGTCATTGGCCTTCAAGATGCTATCAATGAGAGATCCCGTGGTCACACCAAAGGGCAATTCGCGTACAACCAACGTTTTGTTGTCCAGTTTTTCGATCCGACCACGGACACGGACTTTTCCGCCACGCAAACCGTCATTGTAGATTTCCACATCCGCAGTTCCAGCAGTCGGGAAGTCCGGATACAACTTGAAACTCTTTCCTTGCAAAATGGCCACGCTTGCGTCAATCAATTCAATGAAATTGTGTGGCAAAGTCTTGCACGCCAATCCGACGGCAATGCCTTCAACCCCTTGGGTCAAAAGCAATGGGAATTTTACCGGCAGCGTGTCCGGCTCCTTATTTCGTCCGTCATAACTAAGTAGCCAAGAGGTGGTTTTGTGATTGAACACAACCTCTTTTCCAAACTTACTCAGGCGTACCTCAATGTACCGTGGTGCTGCTGCTCGATCTCCTGTGAGGATGTTCCCCCAGTTGCCTTGGCAATCCAACAGCAATTCCCGCTGACCAATTTGCACCATGGCATCCCCAATCGAAGCATCCCCGTGTGGATGATACTTCATGGTATTTCCGATGACATTGGCCACTTTGTGGAAGCGACCATCATCCAGCTCATTCAGGCTGTGAAGGATTCTTCTCTGAACAGGCTTTAGCCCGTCATTCTGATGAGGCACAGCACGTTCCAGTATAACATATGAAGCATAATCGAGGAAATAGTTGTTGTACATTCCCGCGACTTGGATTACCCGTTCTAGCCCCTCGCCTTCCTCCGACCCAGAATATGAATCTGGTCCTAATCCATCCTCAATGGGATCCTCTTGGTGTTGATTTTCCTCGCTCATTCTTCGACTGCGTCTTTCTCAACGCGTAAATTCTCAATGATGAAGAGTTGCCGATCCGGGGTGTTTTTCCCCATGAAGAACGACAGCATCTCCTTGATCCGACTTTCCTTGCCGATTACCACCGGATCCAAGCGGATGTCCTCTCCTATAAAGTGGCTGAATTCATCTGGGCTAATCTCACCCAATCCCTTAAATCGGGTAATCTCTGCTTTCGCTCCCAATTTCTTCAACGCCTGCTTCTTTTCCATCTCGCTGTAGCAATAGTGCGTCACCTTCTTGTTTCTCACCCGGAACAAAGGCGTTTGAAGAACATACAAATGTCCTCGCTTGACCAAGTCCGGGAAGAACTGCAAGAAAAAGGTAATCAACAGCAATCGGATGTGCATCCCATCTACATCAGCATCGGTCGCGACAACCACGTTGTTGTAGCGCAGATTTTCCAATCCATCCTCGATGTTCAAAGCCGCCTGGAGCAAATTGAACTCCTCGTTCTCATACACGACCTTCTTGGTCAAGCCATAGCTGTTCAACGGCTTTCCTTTGAGACTAAATACCGCCTGGGTCTGTACATCCCGCGCTTTTGTGATTGATCCTGAAGCGGAGTCACCCTCCGTGATGAACAAAGTAGACTTCTCATTGCTGGCATTCTTGTCGCCGAGGTGAATCCGGCAGTCGCGCAATTTCTTGTTGTGAACTGAGGACTTTTTGGCCCGCTCTCTTGCTAACTTTTTGATGCCCGCCAAGTCCTTTCTCTCCCGCTCACTTTGCAATATTCGAGATTGAAGCGATTGGGCAATTTTCGGGTTTCGATGCAAATAATTATCCAATTCCCGCTTGAGGAAATCGTAGATAAAGCTTTTCAAAGTCTGACGGTTGGGGCCCACATCCGCAGATCCCAATTTAGTCTTGGTCTGCGATTCGAAAATGGGCTCCTCTACTTTAACGGAAACTGCTGCCAATATGCCTCCTCGGATATCGGAAGCCTCGTAATCCTTGCCAAAGAAATCTCGAATGACCCGAACATAGGCTTCACGAAATGCCGATTGGTGGGTTCCGCCTTGTGGTGTGAATTGGCCATTCACAAAGCTCTGGTAATCTTCCCCATATGCATCCGTGTGCGCAACGGCCACTTCAATGTCCTCTCCAAGCAAATGGATGATAGGATAACGGGGTTCCGTATCGATATCATTCATCAGAAGGTCCTTTAGACCATGGTCGCTTTTGAATTTATCCCCATTGAGGTATAAAGCCAATGAAGTATTGAGGTAAGCGAAATTCCAAAGCAAGCGTTCCACATGTTCCATGCGGTAGCTGAAAGTCTTGAATATTTCCTTGTCCGGTCTGAAGATGATGAGCGTACCATTCCGTTCCTCCGTTGAAATCAGGGATTCATCGGCCATCAACTCCCCGCGTTGGAATTCCGCTCGCTTGCATTGGTTCTCTCTGAAGCTCTCTACGGCAAATTCAGTCGACAACGCATTGACGGCCTTGCAACCCACTCCGTTCAAACCCACCGACTTCTTAAAAGCCCGCGAATCGTATTTACCCCCAGTGTTAATCTTGGAAACTACATCTACCACTTTCCCCAATGGAATCCCTCGGCCATAATCCCGAACACGAACCTCTCCATCCCGGATGGTCACCTTGACGCTTTTACCATGCCCCATGGCATGTTCATCAATGCAGTTGTCAATCACCTCCTTCAGCAGAACGTAGATTCCGTCATCCGCAGACTGGCCATCTCCCAATTTTCCAATATACATTCCAGGACGCATCCGGATGTGCTCTTTCCAGTCGAGCGATCGGATATTATCCTCTGTATACGTTACCTGTGTTTCTATCTCCGACATGACCAACGAAATTAGGACGTAGGAGCAATCACCCCATGCATATCAGGCATAGTTTTATTCACAGAATTGACATTCAGCAAACAAAGGAGCTCTCCTTACCCCTTATTCGGAGCAAGAAGAACCCAGATTCGCTAAGAAATCAAGCAA
This sequence comes from Flavobacteriales bacterium, assembly GCA_028823145.1. GTDB lineage: Bacteria > Bacteroidota > Bacteroidia > Flavobacteriales_D > Sanyastnellaceae > UA16. The sequence continues at coordinate 304 of JAPKCA010000031.1, read as the reverse complement.
GTCAGCCGTACCAACGTATCCATCTCCAGTGAAGTCAAACAAACATTCTGGCTCGAAATCTTCAGGATACAAACAGTTATCCGTGGACTCTGTGCTCAATGGCTGGAAGTTCACCGCTTCTGAATCAGAACAACCATACACTTCATAGTCATCACAAACACCATCGCCGTCCGCATCGTCCACGCAGTTGCCAGCGCAGTCGTAACCCGCTTCAGCATATGCGCAATAACCAGCATCCGTTGCGTCAGCATCGTAGTTGCAAGCTGCCATCTCCTGGCAACCGCTAACCTCCCACTGATCGCAA